>NZ_SMKY01000280.1 GCF_004349235.1 Actinomadura darangshiensis
GTGCCGGGGCGGATGCCGCGGGACCGTCCAGCCCGCCGGGCTCCCCACCTCGCCCCCTCCTGCCGCACCCTCTCCCGCCGCGCCCGCGCGGATCCGGGACATTGACGCCGGGCCGCGCCGAAAATAAGGTGAACCGACCGGTCGGTATGTGCGGAATTCCGTGCGGGCCGGCCGTTTTTCCCTGGCCGTCGCGGGTCTTCTCGGAGAATTGCCATGATCCTCAGCACGATGCAGGACTTTCCGCTGTCCGTCGCCGCGATCCTGCGGCACGGCGCGCGCGTCTACGGCCGCAGCGAGTGCGTGACCTGGACGGGCGGCGGCGCGCCCCGGCGGGCGACGTTCGCGGAGATCGCCCGGAACGCCGAGCGCCTGGCGTCCGCGCTGGCCAGACTGGGCGTCCGCCACGGCGACCGGGTGGCCACTTTCTGCTGGAACAACCAGGAGCACCTGGAGGCGTACTTCGCGGTGCCCGCCATGGGCGCGGTGCTGCACACGCTGAACATCCGGCTGTTCCCCGAGCAGCTCTCGCACATCATCAACCACGCCGACGACCAGGTCGTCATCGTCGACGACAGCCTCGTCCCATTGCTGGCGCGGGTCGTCCACGAGCTGCCCGCCGTCGAGGCGTTCGTGGTCGTCGGGGACGGCGACGCCTCGCCCCTCCAGGCCAACGGCAACGGCGCCCCCGTCCTGCGCTACCACGAGCTGCTCGCCGCGGAGGAGCCCGGCTACGCCTGGCCCGAGGTGGACGAGCGGGCCGCCGCGTGCATGTGCTACACCAGCGGCACCACGGGCGACCCCAAGGGCGTCGTGTACTCGCACCGCTCGACGTTCCTGCACGCCATGGCCGTGCAGTCGGCGTCCCTGGTGGGCATCACCGAGGCCGACCGCGTGCTGACCATCGTCCCGATGTTCCACGTCAACGCGTGGGGCCTGCCGTACGGGGCGTTCCTGTCCGGCGCGACGCTGCACATGCCGGGCCCGTTCATGCAGCCGGAGCACCTCACGAAGTTCATCGCGGACGAGCGCAGCACGCTCGCCTCCGCCGTCCCCACCATCTGGAACGGCATCCTCGCGTACGGCGAGCAGCACGAGATCGACCTCTCCTCCCTGCGCTCGGGCACGTCCGGCGGCGCGGCCGCGCCCCGCGTCCTGCTGGAGCGGTTCGAGCAGCGCTACGGCCTGCGCATCATCCAGGGCTGGGGGATGACGGAGACGAGCCCCCTCGGCGGCATGGCGTTCCCGCCGCCCGGCGTCGAGCCCGGCACCGACGAGGACATGTACTGGCGCCTGAAGTCCGGCCGCGTCGCCGCCGGGGTCGAGCTGCGGATCGTGGACGACGCCGGCGCCGAGCTGCCCTGGGACGGCGAGGCCGTCGGCGAGATCGAGGTCCGCGGGCCGTGGATCACCGGCGCCTACCACCGCGACCCGGCCCCCGCGAAGTTCGACGGCGGCTGGCTCCGCACCGGCGACATCGGCACCGTCGACGACCGCGGCTTCTACCAGATCACCGACCGCGCGAAGGACGTCATCAAGTCGGGCGGCGAATGGATCTCCTCCGTCGAGCTGGAGAACCACCTGATGGGCCATCCGGCGGTGGCGGAGGCGGCCGTCATCGGCATCCCCGACGCCCGCTGGGACGAGCGCCCGCTCGCCTGCGTCGTCCTGCGCCCCGGCGCCACCGCGACGGCGGAGGACCTGGCGGCCTTCCTCGCGGGCAAGGTCGCCCGCTGGCAGGTCCCCGAGTACTGGACGTTCCTGGACGAGGTCCCCAAGACCACCGTCGGCAAGTTCGACAAGAAACCCCTCCGCGCCCGCCACAGGGAATCGGCACTCAAGATCGAGCAGGTGGACAGGCCCGCATCGGCCTAGTCCTTCAGGCCGTTCATGAACAGCTCCACGTAGTGGTCGCTGATGACGGCGGTCTTGAGGCGGCCGCCGGGGCGGTACCAGGTGCCGATCTGGTGGACGGTGCCGAAGAAGAAGTGGACGGCGATGTCGGCGGGGGTGCCGGTGCGGAAGGTGCCCTCGCGCTGGCCCTCCTCCACGAGGGTGCGGAAGCGCTCGTGGTAGCGGCGGCGTTCGGCGCGGACGGCCTCGCGGCGGTCGCGGGGGAGCAGGTGCGTCGAGCGGAAGAAGACGGTGAAGTCGTCCAGGTAGAGGAACGAGGTGTTGAGGACGTCGACGGCCGCGTCGCGGAGCCGCTCCTCGGCGGTGCCGGAGCCGCCCGCGATCTGCTCCAGGCGGGACATCTGCAGGCCGAGGAGCCGGTGGTAGATCTCGTAGAGGAGGTCGTCCTTGGAGCCGAAGTAGTGGTACATGGCGCCCTTGGTGACGCCGGCGGCGTTCACGATCTGCTGCACCGAGGTGTTCTCGAAGCCCTTCTCGGCGAACATCCGGGTCGCCACGGCGAGCAGCCGGTCGGGCAGCGGCAGGTTGCCGGAGACCTTTCCCACGGGCGCCTGCGTCATCACTCCACCTCCGTCCGGGAATCCCCCGGGGTCTCGTGCCGCCCCGGAACGGCCGCCCGCAGATCGCCGATCAGCCTACCGGGCCGGAGATTGTTCGGCGCGCTAGGTATCGGAGGCCCGCTGATCGGCTGTTGACCGGAGCCGCCCGGTGATTCTATCTTCATGGAATCCGACCGGTCGGTATGTGCATTCTGGCCTCGGGGGATTCACGCTGTTTCATCGGCGAGGTGAGGCGACATGTCCGGCTCCTCCGCAATCTTGGAACTTCGAAAAGTAACCGTCCGGTTCGCCGGGCTGGTCGCATTGGACGGCGTGTCCCTGACCGCGCCGCAGGGCCGGGTCACGGGCGTGATCGGCCCGAACGGCGCCGGCAAGACGACCCTTTTCAACGTGGTGTGCGGGTTCGTCCGGCCCCGGTCGGGCGAGGTGCGCTGGCGCGGCCGGGCGCTCGGCCGGCATCGGCCGCACGACCTCACCCGCCTCGGCATCGCGCGCACCCTCCAGGGTCTCGGGCTCTTCCCGGGGCTGACCGTCCTGGAGAACGTGATGGTCGGCGCGGACCCGCACGCCAGGACCGGGTTCTGGTCCGGGCTGCTCGCCCTGCCGCGCGCCGACCGCGACGAGGCGGCCCTGCGCGAGCGGGCGCTGACCCGGCTGGACGAGCTGGGCGTGGCCGGCGAGGTGGCGCGGCTGCCCGGACAGCTGCCGTACGGGGTGCAGAAGCGGGTCGCGCTGGCCCGCGCGCTGGTCGCCGAGCCCGATCTGCTGCTGCTCGACGAGCCGGCCGCCGGCTTGTCCGCCGGGGAGATGGACGAGCTGGCCGGGCTGATCCGCGGGCTGCGCGGCGGCCCCGCCGTCGTCCTCGTCGAGCACCACATGGACCTGGTGATGAACGTCTGCGACCAGGTCGTCGTGCTCGACTTCGGCAAGGTCATCGCGAGCGGGACGCCCGACGAGGTCCGCGACGACCCGGCCGTCCTCGACGCCTACCTCGGCGAGGAGGTCGCCGGTGCTTGAGGTCAAGGGCCTCACGGTCCACTACGGCGCGGTCCGCGCCCTCGGCGGCGTCGACCTGTCGGTGGACGAGGGCTCCGTGACGGCCGTGCTGGGAGCCAACGGCGCCGGCAAGACCACGCTGCTGCGCACCGTCTCGGGCCTGCTGAAGCCCCGGGCCGGGAGCGTCGAGCTGGACGGCAGGGAGCTGACCCGGCTGCCGGTCGAGGACATCGTCCGGCTCGGCGTCGCGCACGTCCCGCAGAGCGGCGGCGTCATCACCGAGCTCACCGTCGAGGAGAACCTGCGGCTCGGCGGGCTGTGGCGCCGCGACCGGGCGGCCCTCACCCGGCGGGTGGCCGAGATGTACGAGCTGTTCCCGCCGCTCGCCGAGCGCCGGGCGAGGACCGCCGCCACGCTGTCCGGCGGCGAGCGGCAGATGCTCGCGCTGGCCCGCGCGCTCACCGGCGGGCCGCGGCTGCTGCTGGTGGACGAGCCGTCCCTCGGCCTGGCCCCGCGCGTCGTCGCCCAGCTCATGGCCGTGCTGCGGCGGCTGTGCGACGAGGACGGCCGGACCGTGCTGCTCGTCGAGCAGAACGCCCGCAGCGCCCTGTCGGTCGCCGACCGGGCCGTCGTCCTCGACCTCGGCGCCGTGGTGGCGGCCGAGGCCGCCGCGACCCTCGCCGCCGACGACCGCCTCCGCCACGCCTACCTGGGGTTCTGATGGTGCGCTTCATCAATCTCACGCTCGCCGGCATCACCTCCGGCGTGGTGTTCGCGGCGGTCGCGCTCGCGCTGGTGCTGATCTGGCGCTCGACCCGCATCGTGAACTTCGCGCAGGGCGGGATGCTGATGTTCACGACGTTCCTCGCCTGGAGCGTCATCGACCGCGGCGGCTCCTACTGGCTCGCGCTCGGCGTCGCGCTCGCGTCCGGGCTGGTGCTCGGCGCGGTCATCGAGCGGGTCGCGGTCCGCCCGGTCGAGAACAAGCCGCCGCTCAACGCCGTCATCGTCACGCTCGGGCTGTTCGTCCTGCTGCAGGCGAGCGCGGGCATGATCTGGGGCGACACCCCGCACTCCTACCCGCCCGCGTTCACCATCAAGGGACTGTCGGTGGGCGGGACGCGGCTGCTGCTGTCCCCGTTCGACCTGTTCGTCATCGGCGCCGTCGCCGCCGTCATGATGCTGCTGACGCTGCTGTTCGTCCGCACCGACCTCGGGCTGCGGCTGCGCGCGTCGGCGTTCGCGCCCGAGATCGCCCGGCTGCAGGGCGTCCGCGTCGGCCGGATGCTGACGCTCGGGTGGGCGCTCGCCGCGCTCGTCGGGTCGCTCGCCGGGGTGCTGATCGCCCCGTCGGTGTTCGTCGGGCCCGCCCAGTTCGACTCGATGCTGGTCTTCGGGTTCACCGCGGCGGTGATCGGCGGGCTGGACAGCCCGGCGGGCGCCGTCGTCGGCGGGCTGCTGCTCGGCTGCGCGCTCAGCTACGTGTCCGGCTACGTCAGCTCGGACCTGGTCACGTTCGGGGCCCTCGCCGCCCTCATCACCGTCCTGATGATCAGACCGAGCGGCCTGTTCACGGCGAGCACCGGACGGCGGGTGTAGCGCGGTGGGCACCGTCCTGAACGTCCTGCGCCGCTCGACCCTCGCCCGGCACACGGCCGCCGCCCTCGCCGCCATCGTCGCGCTGTACTTCCTGACCACGGCCGTCGGCCCGTACCGGGACCTGCAGATCGCGCAGGCCGCCTACCTCACCTGCGCGGTCGCAGGCCTGACGGTGCTGACCGGGCTCGGCGGGCAGATCTCCCTCGGGCACGGCGCGTTCATGGCCGTCGGCGCCTACACGGCCGTGCTGGTCATCGGGCACTGGGGCTGGCCGCTCGCGGCCGTCCTCGCGGCGGCGGCCGGCGTCACCGCCGTCGCGGGCGTGGTGGTCGGCGCGGTCGCCGCCCGGCTGCACGGCCCCTACCTGGCGGGCGCCACCCTCGCCTTCGCCGTCGGGCTGCCCGGCCTCGCCAACTACAAGCCGCTCACCGACGAGCTCGGCGGGCAGAACGGCCTGACCCTCGTCCCGCCGATCCCGCCCGCCGGGCTCGGCGAGACGTTCCCGCTGGAGCGCTGGCAGTCGTGGATCGCCTGCCTCGGCGCCGTCATCACCCTGTTCCTGCTCGGCAACCTCGTCCGCGGCCGGTTCGGGCGGACGCTGCGCGCCAGCCGCGACGACGAGATCGCCGCCGCGCTGAGCGGGGTCCGCGTCGCCCGGCTGCGGATCACCGCGACCGTCGTCTCGGCGGCCGCGGCCGGCCTCGGCGGCGGGCTGCTCGCCGTGGTCGCCACGCTCGCCGCGCCGGGCGCGTTCCCGCTCACGCTGTCCCTCCAGCTGATCGCCGCGATCATCATCGGCGGGCTCGGCAGCCTGCCGGGCGCCGTCTGGGGCGCGCTGATCCTGGTGTACGTGCCCACGTGGGCGTCCGACCTGTCCACCTCCTCCGGCTTCTCGCACAACATCGCGTCGAATCTGCCCCTCGCCATCTACGGCCTCGTCCTGATCGTGGTGACGCTGGCCTTCCCGCGCGGCCTCCAAGGCGGCCTGCGCGACATCGGCGGCGCCGTCCGGCGCCGCGCACGCAAGAGGCGCGACCCGGCTCCCGGGCCGCGCGCTTCGACATCGGGGCCTACCACAACGCACCCAGGAGGAGCAGATGAAGCGACCCCGGACCAGGCGGGCGCTCGCCCTGATGACCGCGGCGACGCTGGCGGCCGCGGCGAGCGGCTGCGGCGGTGACGGCGGGGACGGCGGCGGCTCGGGCGCGCCCGGCGTCACCGCGACCACCGTCACGATCGGCAGCCACCAGCCGCTGACCGGGCCGGCCGCGCCCGGCTACAGCGCCAACTCCGCGGCGTCCAAGGCGTTCTTCGACTACGTCAACGCCAACGGCGGCATCAACGGGCGCAAGATCGTCTACAAGTACGTGGACGACGCCTACAACCCCACCCAGACCGTCAGCGTGACGCAGAAGCTCGTCCTGCAGGACAAGGTCTTCGCGATCTTCAACGGGCTGGGCACCCCGACGCACTCCAAGGTCGTCGACTACCTGAACGCCCAGCGCGTGCCGGACCTGTTCGTCGCGTCCGGCTGCGGCTGCTGGGACGAGCCGGACAAGCACCCGCAGACGTTCGGCTGGCAGGTCGACTACATCCGCGAGGGCAAGATCCTCGGCGACTACATCAAGAAGACCTACGCGGGGAAGAAGGTCGCCTACTTCTACCAGAACGACGACTTCGGCCAGGACGGGGTGAAGGGCCTCGACAAGTACATCCCGAAGGACCAGGTCGTGTCGCGGCAGTCCTACCAGCCGGGCGGCACCGACATCAGCGCGCAGGCCCAGGCCATCGCGCAGTCCAAGGCGGACGTCGTCGTGCTGTTCAGCATCCCCACCTACACGGCGCTGTTCCGGCTGGCCGCGCTCAAGCTGAACTACAAGCCGACGTTCGCCGTCAGCAACGTCGGGTCCGACCCGATCACCCTCACCGGCCTGCTGGAGAGCTTCGCCAAGAAGGGCGGCAGCGAGGTCAAGGGCAGCCCGCTCATCCAGGGCATGGTCACCGACGGGTACCTGTCGGCGCCGGGCGACGCCTCCAACAGCTGGACGCAGCTGTTCAAGAAGATCCACGCCCAGTACATCCCGAAGCTGCCGTTCAACGGCAACATCGTCTACGGGATGTCGGTGGCCTACACCTTCGTGCAGGCGCTCCAGGCGGCCGGGAAGAACCCGACCCGCAAGGGCGTCGTGGACGCGCTGGAGAAGTCGCACTTCACCGGGCCCGGCGTCGTCCCGTTCGCCTTCAGCGAGAAGTCGCACGCCGGCTACACCGGGGCGGTGATCGGCACGATCAAGGGCGAGAACGTCGTGCCGCAGGGCCAGCCGCTGACGACCGACGACGGCGACGGCCCCATCCAGCCGTACACGGCCCCGCAGCCGCAGGCGCCCGCCAACGGCGTCCCCGCGGCCGGCTGACGGATCCCGCCGTCCCGCGCCCGGCCCCGGCGCGGGACGGCGGGCCCTGCCGCGGTGCGGGCCGCGACCTCAGGCGCGGACGACCTCCGGGCCCTCCGCGGCGAGGTCTGCGGCGAGGTCGGTGTCCAGCCCGGTGTCGGTGATCAGCACGTCGATGTCGGAAAGGCCGCCGAACCGCACCAGATGGTCGTGGCCGATCTTGGTGCGGTCGGCGAGCAGCACCCGCCGCCGCGACGAGGCGATCATCGCCCGCTTCACCGCCGCCTCCGCCTGGTCGGAGGTGGTCAGCCCGCGCTCGACCGAGCAGCCGTTGGTCGCCATGAACGCCACGTCCACCCACAGGTCGGCGAGCGGGCGCAGCACCCAGTCGTCGACCGTGGCGAGCGTCCGGCCGCGCACCCGGCCGCCCAGGATGATCACCGTCAGGTTGGGGCGGGTCGCCAGCACCGCCGCGAGCGGCGGCGAGTTCACGACCACGGTCAGCTCGCGGTCGGTCGGCAGCAGCTGGGCGAACCGGGCCGTGGTCGTGCCGGCGTCCACGATGACCGACCCGTCGGCGGGCAGCTCCTCCAGCGCCGCCTTCGCGATGCGCTGCTTCTCCTCGGTCATCACCGCGTCCCGCGCCGCCAGCTCCGGCTCGAACCCGAGCCGCTCGACCGGCATCGCGCCGCCGTGCACGCGCCGGACCGTCCCGGCCCGCTCCAGCACGGTCAGGTCGCGGCGGATCGTCTCGGTCGTGACCGAGAGCTCCTCGGCGAGCGCGACGACGTCCACCCGGCCCTTCGAGCGCGCCAGCGCAAGGATCGCCTGCTGCCGTTCCTCCGCGTACATGACCGTCGTCCACCCGTCCCGTGTCCGTTGTGCCGCGCGTCCATTCTGCCGGTTCGCGCGACGGTCAGGCGGGCTGCTCGGCGTCCAGGTCGCGGGCGAGCAGACCCGCCAGCTCGTCGAGCGCCGGACCCGCCGCATCGCCCTCGGCCGCCAGGGTCACCTCGGTGCCCTGCCGGGCGCCGAGCGACAGCACCCCGAGGATGCTGTTGGCCGGGACGGGCGCGCCGTCCCCGACGCGGATCGACACCGGCACCGGCTGCCGCGCCGCCGCCTGCACGAAGAGCTGCGCCGGGCGGGCGTGCAGGCCCTGCGCCGCGGCGATGACGACGTTCCGTTCGGCCATGGCCCGTCTCCTTCAGGGTTCGATCGTGACCTTGATGGCGGCGCCCCGGGTGACGAGGTCGAGGGCGTCGTGCAGGGCGTCCAGCGGAAGCCGGTGGGTGATCAGGTCCTCGACCGGCACCGCGCCGGACCCGATCAGCTCCAGCGCGCGGGCGTTGTGCGCGGGGCTCGACCCGTTCGCGCCGACCAGCGACAGCTCCCGGTAGTGGACGCGATTGGCGTCGACGGCGATGACCGGGGCGTCCTTCGGCAGCCCGCCGAACAGGCTGACCCGGCCGCCGGGCGCCACGAGCCGCTGCGCCTGCTCCTGCGCGACGCCGGACGCGGCCGCGGTGATCGCGACGTCGGCGCCGCGCCCGCCGGTGCGTTCGAGGACCTCCGCGACGGCGTCGGTGGCGCTGCCGTCGATCGCGGCGTCCGGCTTCACCAGCGCGGCGGCCCGCTGCAGCCGCTCGGCGTTGACCTCCACGAGGAACACGCGGGCGGCGCCGCGGGCCCGCGCGACGCGGACGTGGAGGCAGCCGACCGGGCCGGAGCCGAACACCACGACGTCGTCGCCCTCGCCGACCCGCGCCAGCTCCTGGCCGTTGAGGACGCAGGCGAGCGGCTCGGCCACCGACGCCTCGGCGAACGAGACGCCGTCCGGGATCCGGTTGACCCCGCCGACCGCGAGCACCTTCGCCGGGACGATCATGTACTCGGCGAACGCGCCGTCGTAGTGGTAGCCCATCGACTCCTGCGCGGTGCAGACCGTCATGCGGCCGCGGCCGCACTCCGAGCACGTCCCGTCCGGGATCGCGGCGATGATCTGGACGCGGTCGCCCGCCGTCCAGCCCTCCGCCCCCGGACCCGCCTCGGTGACCTCGCCGGCGATCTCGTGGCCCATCACCCGCGGCGGGACGATGTGGTGGTGCCCGAACCGGGAGATCTTGACGTCGGTCCCGCAGGTCGAGCAGTTGCGGACGCGGATCTTCAGCTCGCCGGGGCCGGGCGCCGGCTCGGGCGCGTCCTCCAGCCGGATGTCGCCGGGTGCGTAGAAACGGGCGACCTTCATACGGAGTCTTCCTCTTCTTCTCGGGTTTCGGTGTCCGGCGTGAGCAGGGCGAGGACCTGCTCGTCCTCGGTGGCCTCGCGCAGCGCCCGTGCCCGGTCCGGGTCCATGAGCACCTGGGCCAGCTCGGCGAGGATCTCCATGTGCCCGTCGCCGCGCGCGGCGATCGCGATGCAGACCGTGACGGGATTCCCGTCCCAGTCCGCCCCGTCCGGGAACCGGACCACGGCGAGCGCGTCCCGGTGGATGAGGTCGCGGCCCCCGGACGTGCCGTGCGGGATCGCGACCCCCTCGCCGAGATAGGTGGAGATGGAGCGCTCCCGTTCCAGCATCGCGTCGATGTAGGCGGGGGCGACGGCGCCGGTGTCCACGAGCACCTGCCCGCAGATCCGGATGGCGTGGTCGCGGCCGCCGGCCCAGGCGTCCAGCCGGATCGCGTCCCGGGCGAGCAGGCCGGCGGCCCCGTCAGGCACCGACCTCACCGCCGTCCTTGATCGCCTTGACCAGCCGGTCGACGGCCGGGTCGCCGAGGTACACCTCGAACGGGATCACCGGGGTGCCGCCGGCGCCGCGCCGGGCGCGCGCGGCGAGCCCGGTGTGGCACACGACCACGTCGGCGTCGCCGGGGATCGCGTCGACGGGCGTGTGCTCGACCGTCACGTCCTGCTTCTTCAGCGTCTTGCGCAGCTGCCCGGCGAGCATGACGCTGCTGCCCATGCCCGCGTCGCAGGCGATGACGAGCTTGCGGATGTCCTTGCCGTTCATCGTGGGTGTGCCTTCCGTCAGTGGGCGGTGGTTTCCTTGGCGTCCTCGGCGCCTTCCCCGGTCTCGCCGGCCTCCCCGGCCGCGCCTTCGCCCTCGCCGTCGCCCTCGTCCTCGCCGCGGGCCTCGGCGAGCTTGCCGAAGCCGAGCAGCGCCGCGCCGACGCCGAACGAGACGGCGGCGGAGGCGAACAGGCCGGTGTAGACGCCGATCCAGTTGCCGGCGCCGCGGGGCGTCTGCGCGAGGTAGGCGAAGATGCTGCCGGGCGACGGGGTCGCGACGAGGCCGACGCCGGTCGCCACGAAGATCGCGACACCGGTCATGCCGCCCGCCATCGCGGCGAGGATCATCCGCGGCTTCATCAGGATGTAGGGGAAGTAGATCTCGTGGATGCCGCCGAAGAAGTGGATGATCGCGGCGGCCGGGACGCTCGGCCGCAGCCGGCGCGGCCCGAAGAACCAGTAGGCGAGCAGGACGCCGAGGCCGGGCCCGGGGTTGGACTCCAGCATGAACAGCACGGACTTGCCGTGCTCGGCGGCCTGCTGCACGCCGAGCGGGCCGAGCACGCCGTGGTTGACCGCGTTGTTCAGGAACAGGACCTTCGCCGGCTCGATGAGCAGGGACGTCAGCGGCAGCAGGTCGTGGTCGACCAGCCAGCTCACCCCGTCCCCGGCCCACTCGGTCAGGTTGTTCATGACCGGGCCGATCACCCGGTTGCCGACGATCGCCATGGCGCCGCCGATGATCCCGGCCGAGAAGTTGTCGACCAGCATCTCGAACCCGGTCCGGACGCGGTCCTCGATCAGGCCGTCGAACAGCTTCAGCAGGTATGCGGCGAGCGGCCCGATGATCATCGCGCCGAGGAACATCGGCACGTCGGCACCGACGATGATGCCCACGGTGGCGACCGCGCCGACGACGGCGCCGCGCTGGCCGTGCACCATCCGGCCGCCGGTGTAGCCGATCAGCAGCGGCAGCAGGAACTTGATCATCGGGTCGACCAGCTCGCCCAGCTCCTTGTTGGGCAGCCAGCCGGTGGGGATGAACAGCGCGGTGATCAGGCCCCAGGCGATGAACGCGCCGATGTTCGGCATCACCATCCCGGCCATCTTGCCGCCGATTCGCTGGACGTTCGCGCGGAACCCGCTCCCGGTGGGCTCCGGAGTGTACGTGG
>NZ_SMKY01000281.1 GCF_004349235.1 Actinomadura darangshiensis
CCGCAGGGATACCCGCCGCCGACGGCAAGGCCGCCGGGCGCGGCGAACATCGCCGCCGAGACGGCGGTTGACATCCCCCTCCCCGGCGGGAACCCGCCCGTCGCCGACACCACGGTCGTCGACACGCCGCCCGGCGAGAGCGGGAAGGGCACGTCCGGCGGGATCCTGAAGTCCGGCGCGATCATGGCGGTGGGGACGCTCGCGTCCCGCGTCACCGGCTTCCTGCGCACCGCCGTCATCGTCGCGGCGCTCGGCACCGGGCTGCTCGCCAACGCCTACAACACCGCCAACACGATCCCCAACCAGATCTACGACCTGCTGCTCGGCGGCATCCTGACCAGCGTCATCGTCCCGCTGCTGGTGCGGGCCAAGCAGCGCGACCGCACCCAGGGCGAGCAGTACGAGCAGCGCGTGTTCACCCTCGCGGTGATCGGCCTCGGCGCCCTCACCATCGTCGCGGTGCTGCTCGCGCCGCTGTTCATCGACGTCCTCGCGGGCAGCTACACCGGCGACCAGCGGACGGTCGCGGTCCTGTTCGCGCGGTTGTTCCTGCCGCAGCTGTTCTTCTACGGCGTCGGCGCGTTCGCCGGCGCGATCCTCAACTCGCGCGGCAGCTTCGGCGCGCCCATGTGGGCGCCGGTGCTGAACAACATCGTCGTGATCGCGATCGGCGGGGCGTTCCTCGCGGTCACCACCGGCCGCCTCGACCCGTCCACGATCTCCGACCGGCAGCTGATGCTGCTGTCGATCGGCACGACCGGCGGGATCGTCCTGCAGACGGTCGCGCTGTGGCCGTCGCTGCGCCGGGCCGGGTTCCGGTGGCGGCCCCGGCTCGACTTCAAGCGCGGCGAGATCGGCGAGGTCGGGCGGATGGCCGGCTGGACGCTGCTGTACGTCGTCGCCACCCAGGCCGCGCTCGCCGTCGTCACCGCGCTCGCGAACCGGGCCGGGAACCTCGCCGTGAACGCCGGGCTCGGCGAGGGCTACGGGTACACCCCGTACTTCAACGCCTACCAGCTCTTCCAGCTCCCCTACGCGATCGTCGGGGTGTCGGTGATCACCGCGCTGCTGCCGCGGATGAGCCGGTTCGCCGCCGAGGGCAAGACCGCCGACGTGCGCGCCGCGTTCTCCAGCGGGCTGCGGCTCTCCTCGGTGATCATCATGCCGGCGGCGGCGCTGATGCTGGTGCTCGGCCCGGAGATCACCACCGTGCTGTTCGCGCACGGCAACACCACGTCCGACGACGCCCTGGTGATCGCGCGGGTGATGCAGATGTTCGCCATCGCGCTCGTCCCGTTCTCCATCTACCAGTTGATGCTCCGGGTCTTCTACGCCCACGGCGACACGCGGACGCCCGCGCTCGTCGGCGTCGTCGTCACCATGTCCAACATCGTGATGGCGTTCACCGCGTACAACGTGCTGGACGTCAAGTGGATCGTGGTCGGCATCGCGGGCGGCTTCGCGATCACCAACCTGGTCGGGACGATCACCTGCTGGCTGGTGCTGCGCCGCAAGCTCGGCGGCATCGACGGCCGCCGCATCGTCGGCGGGCACCTCAAGATCCTCGTCGCGATCTGGCCGCTGGTCGGGTTCGCCTACGCCGCGCACACCGTCGCGGACGCGGCGAGCGACACCGGCACCCTGCTGCCGGCGCTCGCCACCCTCGTCGTCGGTTCCGCAGGAGGCGGCCTGCTCTATGTCATCTTCGCGAAGCTGATGCGCGTCGAAGAGATACAGACCACCATCGCGACGTTCGCGCGCCGCCTCCCGGGCCGGGGACGGTAGACGGGGCAGGAGGCGGGCGGAGAAAGGGCCGCCGGGTCGGCAAAGTTAAAAAAGGACGCGCGGCGATAAGGCGGCCACTCGTGCGAGTAAGCACTACCATGTGGGGGATTACGGCTTGCGGGGCGACACCCTGGGGAACGCAAAGAGGAGGGTCGGAGGCGTAAGCTGCCACGCCACGAACATGGGATCTGACCACCTGCGCAGGACGTTGCCGTGAGCACGTCAGTCATCGAGCCCGGCACACGTCTCGCCGGCCGCTACAGGCTTGAGGAGCGCATCAGCGACTCGGGCGGATCGTCGCTCTGGAAGGCCATCGACGAGATCCTCGCGCGGGCGGTCGCCGTCCGCACCTTCGACCCCGAGTTCCCCCGGGTCGCGGAAGCCGTCACGTCCGCCCGGTCGGCCAGCCGCCTGACCGACCCCCGCCTCACCCAGGTGTTCGACGCCGACGACTCCGGCGAGAGCGCCTACATCGTGAGCGAATGGGTCGCCGGCGAGCCCCTGGAGGGCATGCTCAACAAGGCCCCGCTCGAACCGGGACGTGCCGCGACGCTGCTGTACGAGGGGTCCGAGGCCATCGCCGCCGCGCACGCCGCCGGCCTCTCCCACCTCTGCCTCACCCCCCGCGACCTGGTCTGGACGACCGGCGGCACCGTCAAGCTCCTCGGCGTCGCGACCGACGCCGTCCTCGCCGACCGGCAGTGCGACGACCCCGCCGCCGAGGACGTCCGCGGCCTCGGCCGGATGCTGTACGCCGCGCTCACCGCCCACTGGCCCGGCGACGAGGCCGGCTCCGGCCTGCCCGCGGCGCCCGCGTCCGACGGCGTCCCGCACGCGCCCCGCCAGGTCCAGGCCGGCATCTCGCACGCGATCGACGCGATCGTCTGCCGCTGCCTCGGGCTCGGCGCCGCCGAGCCGCTCGCGACCCCCGCCGACCTCGCCAAGGCGCTGCGCGGCGTCCCGCGCACCCCGCTGCCGCTGTTCGCCGGGCTCGGCCACACGCCGCCCGCCGCGCCGCGGCCCGCGGCTCCGCGGCGTCCCGCGACACCGTCCACGGCGGCGACGACGCAGCCGCACCACCCGCCCGCCGAGCCTGCCGCGTCCTCGCAGGTCCCGCCGCCGCGCGCGCGCCGCCAGCGGCATGCCGCCCCGCCCGCGCCGCCCGCCTCGTCCACCCGGACGACACCGGCGCACGGCCACGGCGCGCCGAAACGGCACGGCAACCGGGCCCTGCTCGGCGTCGCGGCGGCCGCGCTGACCGTCATCGTCGGCATCGGCGCCTGGGCGCTGACCGGCACCGGCGGCGACGGCGGCGGAGACGACGGCGGCCCCACCGACAAGGGCAAGACGAGCGCACCGCCCGCGTCGGCCGCGGCGAAGCTCGACGTGCAGGACATCCGTCCCGTCGAACTCCGCACGTCGCAGGGCAACGGCGACAAGGCGATCGGCAAGGGCATCCAGTCGGTCGTCGACGGCAAACCCACCGGCACCTGGGAGACCCAGACCTACGCCGACGCCGAGTTCGGCAAGCTGTCCAAGGGGCTCGGCGTCCTGCTCGACATGGGCAAGCCGGTCAAGATCGCCAACGTCAAGATCCACTCGCCGGTCGCCGGCGGGCTGCTCCAGGTCCGGGCCGGCGACTCGCAGACCCCCTCCGACCTGCAGCGCGTCGGCGAGCAGACCCCCAACGGCGGCGAGCTGACCATCACCGCGAACCCGCAGGCCACCGGACGGTACGTGCTCGTCTGGTTCACCAAGCTGCCCAGCGGGTCCTTCAAGGGGCGGCTCGGCGAGATCACCGTCTACGGGGCGGCCGGCTGATCCCCTCCGGCGGGGTCCACATGTGCTGTGACGTGGAGCGGCGCATGTCTGTATCGTGCCTGTGAGCAGATTGTCCCCTCGCCCCCAGGAATCCGTGGTGCCTACCTCAGCAGCCGGTCGCGGACGCCCGGCGCCGGCCGGGCGTCCCGAACGAGAAAGCGGTCGCTCATGACCTCGGTGAGCATGCGTCGCGTGGGCGAGGTCCCCGACAAGGAGCTCCTCGCCCGGCACGCACAGGGGGACCCGCACGCCTTCGCCGAACTCGTGCACCGGCACCGCGAGCGCATGTGGGCGGTCGCGCTGCGCACCCTCGGCGACCCGGAGGAGGCGGCGGACGCGCTGCAGGACGCCTGCCTTTCGGCGTTCCGCGCGGCCGGACGGTTCCGCGGCGACGCCGCCGTCACCACCTGGCTGCACCGCATCGTCGTGAACGCGTGCCTGGACCGGATCCGGCGCAAGTCCGTCCGGCCGGCGACGCCGATGGGCGACGACGCGACGTTCGACGCCGTCGCGCCCAAGATGCCCGACCCGACCGACGCGCACGGCGTCTCCCTCGACGTCCGCACCGCCCTGGAGCAGCTCCCGTTCGAGCAGCGCGCCGCCCTCGTCCTCGTCGACATGATGGGCTACTCCGTCGACGACGCCGCGCAGGTCATGGAGGTCCCGCCCGGAACGATCAAGAGCCGGTGCGCGCGGGGTCGCGCCAGGCTCGCGCCTCTTCTCGTCCATCACCGGAACCGACGGGAACGGAAAAACGTCGGAGGTGTGGAAGGAGGTGGCATGCCCAAGTGAACCCCGCACATCTTGACTACGACGTCTTGGCCGATCTGGCCGAGGGACTACTCGAAGACGACGAAGCCGCCTCCGTCAACGCGCACCTCGACACCTGCGCCGACTGCCGTGAGCTGTCCGCCGACCTTGCGGACGTCTCCCGGATCCTGGCGGAGGCACCCGCGCCGTCCATGCCCGCCGAACTGGCCGAGCGCATCGACACCGCCATCGCGGCGGAGTCGATGCACACCGCCACCGTGGCGAGCCTGGAGCAGCGGCGCGGAAGGCGGCATTGGCGGATTCTGTCGGCGGCCGCGGCCGCGGTGATCGTGGTCGGCGGCGGCGCGACGGTCGGCAAGATCGCATTGGACGGCGCGAACAGCGACCACGGCCAGGCGTCGTCGGCTCCCGCGGACAACTCCCGGCATCCGAAGACGGGCCTGGCACCGAACGCGGCCCCCGCGGGCACCTTCACGGTCGCCCGCAGCGGCACCGACTACCGGTCCGCGACGCTGAACGCCCAGGTCGGCGACGTGCTGGCCGACGGGCAGCAACTCAGGGCCAAGGCGGCCACACCGGACGCGCGGCTCCGCGGCTGCGTCAAGGGCGTCACCGGCAACGCGATGCCGCTCCTGGTCGACCAGGCGACGTACGAGGGCCGCCCGGCAATCGTCATCGCCGCTCACGACGACGAATCCGGCAAGCAGGACATCTGGGTCGTCGGCCCAGACTGCACCGCCCAGACTCCGCACATACTGAAGAAGCCAGCGAACGCCTGACATAGACCGGTCGGCCGGTGCCCAGACCTCGGGCACCGGCCGACCGCTTTCCGCCTCCCCCCCGGGCGGCTTCCGCAGCTCACCCACAACCAACGCCCCAGCGGCCCCGGCCGGCGCCGTTCGGGCGGTCGAGCCCCGTTGCCGCAGTCAAGGTCCCAGTGGCGTCCCCGTTCCGCCGGGATGGCGATGATGCTGGCAGCTGGAGCCTCGGCGTCGGGCCAGGCTTGCAGAGTGGGACGAGCGCAGGCAGCGACCGTCCGAGCGGTCCGAAGACCTGGGCCGAGGCCCGCACCGCAGCCGGTCGCCCTCGGCAGGGGTCAGAGGGTGCCGAGGAAGCCGATGGCCGTCTTCCAGGCGCTTTCGGCGGATTCGGCGTCGTAGTCGGGCAGGTCGGGGTCGGTGAACAGGTGGCCGGCGCCCCGATAGCGGAAGACCTCCACGTCCGCTCCCGCCTTGCGCATCTGCAGGTACCAGGAGTTGAGCCAGTCGGCGGGCTCCCATGTGTCGGGGTCGGCGACGTGCAACTGCACCGGGATGTCGGTGGACGCGTCGTCCGCGATGTCGGACGTCCCGTGCATCAGCAGCAGCCCGGCCGCCTTCTCGTCCGCGAAGGCGAGGTTCTGGGCGATGGAGCCGCCGAGCGAGAACCCCGCGTAGACGAGTCCACCGGCCTCCACCAGCGGCGCGGCGGCGGCAACACCGCGGCGCAGCAGCTCGTCCCGCCCGATCTCGTCCTTGATCTCGATACCCGCCTCGGCTTCGTCGACGACCCGCCCGTCGTAAAGGTCCGGGACGTGCACCTCATGACCGGCCTCCCGAAGCCGGTCGGCCGCCTGGTGCACGGCGGGCCGCAGCCCGTACATCGAGTGAAGAAGCAGAATGCGTGCCATCCCCACACCCTAAAACGCCCCAGCAACCAACGGACGCCACGACAGACGGCGCACAAGGCAGCGGCCAGCGACGACGGGCGCCGCAGCACGCGACGGGCAGCGCAGCACGCGACGGGCAGCGCAGCACGCGACGGGCAGCGCAGCACGCGACGGGCAGCGCAGCACGCGACGGGCAGCGCAGCACGCGACGGGCAGCGCAGCACGCGACCTGGCGGGCGTCGGACGACGCGACAGGTGGCGCACGACGCGGCAAACAGCGCGACGCGGCAGACGGCTAACGACGCGGCGGACGACGGACACCGCAGCGGACGACGGGCGGGCGCTGGTCGACGCGCGGCGGACGACCGGCGGCGCACGACCGGCGGCGCACGACGCTGCGGAGGACGGGCGTCCGGCGGAGAGCGGGCGAGGCGCGATCGCCGGGCAGGCCGTCACGGGGCGCTATCTGGGCGCGTCCGGCATCGCGGCGTGGAGGCCAAGGCCGCGCTCGGCGACCCCGACACTTGGACGCGGTTCGTCAGGTGGACGCAGCGGGCGGCAGGGGTGGGCGGCCCGTCGCGGCGTGGCGGGAATCCCCGGGGCCTAGGATCGGTTGACGCGACTGGCAGGCCGGGTCGTGCGGCACCGACGGCCAACGAGGAGAGGCAAGAACTGTGAGCGACGTCCGTAACGTCATCATCATCGGGTCCGGCCCCGCGGGTTACACGGCCGCCGTCTACGCGGCTCGCGGCGACCTTAAGCCGCTGGTGTTCGAGGGTTCGGTGACGGCCGGCGGTGCGCTGATGAACACCACCGATGTGGAGAACTTCCCCGGTTTCCCGGACGGGATCATGGGCCCGGACCTGATGGACAACCTGCGCAAGCAGGCCGAGCGGTTCGGTGCCGAACTGATCACAGACGACGTCACCGAGGTCGACCTGACCGCCGACCCCAAGGTCGTCAAGGTGGGCGACGAGACCTACCTGGCCCGCACGGTGATCGTCGCGACCGGCTCGGGCTACCGGGAACTCGGGCTGCCGGACGAGAAGCGGCTGTCCGGGCGCGGCGTGTCCTGGTGCGCGACCTGTGACGGGTTCTTCTTCCGCGAGCAGGACATCGCGGTGGTCGGCGGTGGCGACACCGCGATGGAAGAGGCGATCTTCCTGACCAAGTTCGCCCGTTCGGTGACCGTGATCCACCGCCGCGACGAGCTGCGCGCCTCGAAGATCATGCAGGACCGCGCGTTCGCCAACGACAAGATCAAGTTCCTGTGGGACAGCGAGATCGCCGCGATCCAGGGCGACGACCGGGTGACCGGGGTGACCGTCCGCAACACCAAGTCCGGCGAGGAGTCCCCGCTGGAGATCACCGGCCTGTTCATCGCGATCGGCCACGACCCGCGCAGCGAGCTGTTCGCCGGCCAGTTGGAGACCGACACCGACGGCTACCTGCTGGTGGACGCCCCGACCACGGCGACCAAGGTCCCCGGCGTCTTCGCCTGCGGCGACGTCGTCGACCACATCTACCGCCAGGCGATCACCGCCGCGGGTACCGGTTGCTCCGCCGCCATCGACGCCGAGCACTGGCTCCAGGACCGCGACGCCGCCGAAACCGTCCCCCAGGCCTGACCAGCGCAGGATCGCGAGCACGCATGCTCCCCATCGGGATCGCACCGCCTGCTCGCCCGGCGAGGCCGGGACACCCCAGACCGAATGGACAGGTCACGACATGGGAGCGGACCGGTGGCGAGACCGGCCGACCCGAGAAGGCGATCGGCGGCGCGAGCGGCCGACCGCCCGCGAGCCGACGACAACGCAAGCGGGTTCGGAACGCACCGGCCGATAGGGCCGGCCCGCCGAGTTCGGCCAGCCGTCCGATAGTCCGGACCGCCGAGTCGGCCGACTCGGCGGGGGTGGGTGGTGCGGATCGGGTGCACCGGCCACACGGACGGTGCGCTCGGCCGGCCGGTACGTCCACTGAGCGCGACGGATACGTGAAGAACACGGGCAGCCTCGCGGGCGGGGGAGCGTCCCCGTCCGCGTGAGAACAGAAGGAGAATCATGAAAGCCGTGACCGACGCCGACTTCACGTCCGAGGTCCTGAAGAACGACAAGCCCGTTCTCGTCGACTTCTGGGCGGAATGGTGCGGCCCGTGCCGGATGGTGGCGCCGATCCTGGACGAGATCTCCAAGGAGCACGGCGACAAGATCGAGATCGTGAAGCTGAACATCGACGAGAACCCGAAGGTCCCGCAGGAGTACGGCGTCATGCAGATCCCGACGATGAACGTCTACAAGGACGGCGAGGTCGTCAAGCAGATCATGGGCGCCAAGCCGAAGGCCGCCCTGCTGAAGGACCTCGCCGAGTTCCTCTGAACCGCCTCTGCTGAGGCGCCGGTTCCGCCTCCCGTCTCCCGCGGCGAGCGCGAAAGGCATGTGGTCCGCACTCCGGTCTCGGAGTGCGGGCCACATGTCGTTCAAACCGCCTCAGAACGCCTCAGACGGGTCGTAGCGCTCCCTCGGGAGTCATGGAGCCCAGGAGCCGTTCGAGCGCCACCTCGACGTCCTCACGCCACGACAGCGCCGACTTCAGTTCCAGCCGGAGCCGCGGATACCGGTGATGCGGCCGGACGGTCTTGAAACCGACCGACAGCAGGTAGTCGGCGGGGACCATGCACCCGCTCTCCTCGCCCTTCAGATCGCCGAACGCCTCGATCGCCTTCACGGCGCGCCGGGTCAGGTCCTTCGCGACGCCCTGGACGAGCATCCGGCCGAGGCCGCCGCCCGTGAACTCCGGCAGGATGTGCGCCGTCATCAGCAGTACCGCGTCCGCGCTCACCGGACTCGTCGGGAACGCCACCGAACGCGGCACGTAGAGCGGCGGCGCGTACATCACGAACCCCGCCGGGACATCGTCCACGTACACGATCTTGCCGCAACTGCCCCATTCCAGGAGCGTCGAGGAGATCCACGCCTCCTTCTCCAGTCCCGCGTCGCCGCTCTCCTGGGCCCGGTCCCGGCTGACCGGGTCCAGCTCCCAGAACACGCAACCGCGGCAGCGGTGCGGCAGATCATCGAGATTGTCCAGCGTGATGTTGACGAGACGACGCGACACCGGGTCGGCACCCCCTGCTGCGATCCTCGCCCGCCGGGCCTGGAACCCGTGGCGTCGGAAGTTCCCGGCAACCATCCGGGACCCGCGGGCATCGTATCGGACAGGAGTTTCCCCAATGCCGCGGCACGCCACACCCAGGGACTTCGGCGCGGTGGCCATGGCGTAGTTTGCAGGGAAGCCATTTCCACCCCGGAGGTGCCTCGTGGAACAGCACTCGCGCACGGACGTCTATGCCGATCGCTACGCCGCCCGTGCCGCCGGCATGGTGCCGTCCGAGATCCGGGCTCTGTTCGCGATGGTCGCACGCCCCGAGGTGGTCTCGCTGGCGGGCGGCGCCCCCTACGTCTCCGCGCTCCCCCTCGACGCCGTCGGCGAGATGATCGGCGGCCTCGTCGCCGGCAAGGGCGCCGAGGTGCTGCAGTACGGGTCCGCTCAGGGCGACGAGGTCCTCCGCGAGCACATCTGCGAAGTGATGTCCCTGGAGGGCGTGCAGGCTTCGGCGGACGACGTGGTCGTCACCGTCGGCGCCCAGCAGGCACTCGACCTGATCACGAAGATCTTCGTCGACCCCGGCGATGTCATCCTCGCGGAGGCACCGTCCTACGTCGGCGCGCTCGGCACGTTCGCCGCGTACCAGGCCGACGTCGTCCACGTTCCGCTGGACGAGGCCGGCCTCATTCCGTCCGCGCTGCGCGAGACTCTGGCCCACCTCCGCGCCCAGGGGCGCCGGGTGAAGTTCCTCTACACCGTCCCGACGTTCCAGAACCCCGCGGGCGTCACCCTCACCACGGCACGCCGCGCCCAGGTCCTCGAAATCTGCGCCGAGTACGACGTGCTGGTCGTCGAGGACAACCCGTACGGCCTCCTCGGCTTCGACGGCGAACCCATGCGGGCCCTGCGCGCGGACGACGCGGAGCGCGTCATCTACCTCGGTTCGTTCTCCAAGACGATCGCGTCCGGCCTCCGCGTCGGGTGGGTGCTGGCCCCGCACGCCGTGCGGGCAAAGCTCGTGCTGGCCGCCGAGTCCGCGATCCTGTGCCCGTCGAACTTCTCGCAGCTCGCCGTCCGCGAGTACCTCGCCACGCAACCGTGGCGCGAGCAGATCAAGGACTTCCGCGAGCTGTACCGGTCCCGCCGTGACGCGATGCTGGAGTCCCTTGACCAGCTGATGCCGGACGGTTGCAGTTGGACGCGTCCGGCGGGCGGCTTCTTTGTCTGGCTCACACTCCCGGAAGGCCTCGACTCCAAGGCGATGGCCCCGCGCGCCATCGCAGAGCGTGTCGCCTACGTGCCCGGTACGGGCTTCTACGCGGACGGCACCGGCCAGCGGCACATGCGCCTGTCCTACTGCTTCCCGGAGCCGCACCGGATCCGTGAGGGCGTCCGCCGGCTCGCCGGAGTGGTGGAGCAGGAGATCCGGCTCCGCGACACCTTCGGCGACACCGGGAGCGCCGCTTCCACGGGCGTGCAGACGCCCGGCCCGGACGTCGTCTGAATGTTTCACGTGAAACGCGCGCGGTGTGCGTTGTCGCGGCCACGCCATCCAGAGGGGCACCGTCAGTGGAACTCGGGCACGTCGTCGTCCTCGCCGGTGGACTGTCCTACGAGCGGGAGGTGTCGCTCCGGTCCGGACGTCGCGTCGCGGACGCCCTGCGCGCCCGCGACATCCCGGTCGAGCTCCGCGACGCCGACGCGACGCTCCTGGACGCCCTGACCGACGACCCGCCGGACGTCGTGTTCCCCGTCCTGCACGGTGCCGCGGGGGAGGACGGCTCCATCCGCGAGGTCCTCGAACTACTCGCCGTCCCCTATGTGGGCGCCCGTCCGGACGCCTGTCGTGTCGCATGGGACAAACCGACGGCCAAGTCCGTCCTCCGCCGCGCCGGCCTCCAGACCCCCGAATCGGTCGCCCTGCCGAAGGAGGTCTTCCACGACCTCGGCGCCCGCTCCGTCCTGGACAAGATCGTCCATAGTCTGGGCCTCCCGCTCTTCGTGAAGCCCACCCGCGGCGGCTCGGCCCTCGGCGCATCCGTCGTCCGCGAGGCGTCCGAACTGTCCGCCGCGATGGTCGGCTGTTTCGCCTACGGCGACGCCGCCCTCGTCGAACGCTACGTCTCTGGCACCGAGGTGGCGGTCAGCGTCATCGAACTCGACGGCACCCCCACCGCCCTCCCCGCCGTCGAGATCATCGCGCCGGGCAAGCTCTACGACTACACGGCCCGCTACGACACCGGCGACACCGAATTCGTCACTCCGGCACGCCTCTCCCCGGAAGCGACCGCACGCGCAACGGCCGCCGCCATCACCGCCCACCACGCTCTCGGCCTGCGTGACCTGTCCCGGACCGACCTCATCGTCTCCCCAGACGACGAAGTCCACTTCCTGGAAGTCAACGTCGCCCCCGGCATGACCGAGACAAGCCTCCTCCCCCGAGCCATCAGCGTCGCCGGCCTGGACCTAGGCGAAGTCATCGAGTCCCTACTCCAATCG
>NZ_SMKY01000282.1 GCF_004349235.1 Actinomadura darangshiensis
GTGGTGGCCGAGGTCCCTGAGGTGTGCGATCGCCTGGTCGATGGCTGCCGTCTCGTCGCCGGTCACGCAGTCGACGCGGGTCGAGCGGACGGAGCGGCCCGCCACCGTCACGGCGCAGCCGGAGGCGGCGCGTTCGATGTCGGCGGTGGGGATTCGCGGGCCGGCCAGGACCACACCGTCGGGGCGCAGGTCCAGGAGGTCGTTCACGGCGGCCCGTTCGCGCGCCGGACTTCCGCGTCCGGTGGTGAGGAGGAGCCGCACGTCGCGGTGGGCCGCCTCCTCGGCCAGACCGTCGTAGATCGCGGCGTACACGGGGTCGTGCAGGTCGGACAGGAGGACGCCCACGATGCCCGTCCGGCCGGCGGCCAGGCCGCGGGCCATCATGTTGGGGCGGTAGCCGAGTTCCCGGGCCGCCTGGAGCACCGCCTCGCGGCGTTCTTTCCGGACCTTAGGGGAGCCGCGCATCACCAGCGACACCAGCGCGCGCGACACTCCGGCGCGGGCCGCGACGTCCTCCAGGGTCGGGTGGGCCATGCGTGATCTCCAGGCGTGCGGCGGGCCGCCGCCATGGACGGCGGCCCGCGTCGGTTCGGTGTCTCTTAGTCTCGCGGGTTCCAGTCGCCTGGGGTGATGTCCAGGTCGAGCGGGGTGGCGACATCCTCCCAGCGGACGTACTTGAAGTTGGTGTTCTCGCGGACTTCGCCGTTTCCGTCCACGGCCTCGGGGGTGTTGACGCCGTCGTGGACGACGAGGAGGCCCTTGCGGAAGCCGCCGATCGGGGCGCTGGTCACCATCGCGCCGTCGCACACCTCGGAGCCGTCCACGAGGCTGCCGGGGGCGACCCGGAAGTGCCCGAGGTACTCGCCGGGGTCGTCGCGGTCGTAGACGACGAAGGTGTTGTCGCCCTGGCTGGAGGCGAGCAGGTAGCCGTCGCCGTCGTCCTGCCGGTAGATGGTGAGGCCCTCGGCGTCGGCGGTGAGGTGCTCCCCGCCGGCGCCCGGGTCGGGGCCGCTCGGCGCGCACTCCTCGGTCGCCGGGTCGTAGGCGGCGGGGACGCCGAACTCCTTGACCTTGTCGATGAGCCGGGGCGCGCCGCCGTCCATCGGGACGCGCCAGATGCCGACGTCCTCCTGCGCCGCGTATACCGCGCCGTTCTCGGGGTCGGCGACCATGCCCTCGACCTGCGGGCCCTCGCCCGGGTCCTCGCAGGGCGTCCAGGTGCCGCCGCCGGGCAGCGGGAAGGAGGTGGGCAGGTCGACGTCCTGGACGTGCCGATAGGTGATCTTGCCTGTTTGTGTCGCCTCCAGCCGGACGAGGCCGAGCCGTGAGGTGTGGCGGCGGCTGAGCGCGACGTAGGACCGGCCGTGCGAGTCCTGCCAGGACGCGAGCCCGTACGCGGTCCGCTGCTCGTTGACGTCGTCCGGCGAGGACGAGAAGACGGGCGCGACGTCCGGGTCGGTGACGTCGGTCAGGGGCGCCCGGTGGCGCGCGGCGGCCCGCGGGTCGATCGCGTAGGTGCGGACGGTGTCGCGTCCGCGGTCGGACACGACGGCGAGGTCGACCTTGGTGCGCCCGAGCTGGAAGCCGTAGATCAGGTCGACGTTGTTGAACCGGCCCGGCTCGTCGCCCGGACGGGGCGGCGCGGGCGCGGCGAAGCGCTGGATCTCGCGGCCGGCGGCGTCGTAGACCACGAGGCCGCCCTCCTTCAGCGTGGCGACGACGAGATCGCCGTTCCGGTCGCTCGGATGGCTCCAGATGGCGGGGTCGTCGGCGTTGGCGTTGCCGCCGGCCTCGTCGTCGAAGTTGGCCGGCGTCTCCAGCGCGACGCGGACCTCGGCGAGCTCGTCGGCCGCCGCCGGGACGGCGGGCAGGACCGCGGCGGTCAGTGCCACGGTCGCCGCCGCGGCGGCGAGGCGCAGATGGGGGGTGGGTCTCAGCTGCATCGGGTTCCTCCTGATGCGTGGTGCGGACGCCTGCACCGTAAGCGTTAGAGCGCTCTAATTCAATAGAGCGCTCCAATCGATCAGGAGATTTCACCCGGCGTCCGGCGGGCCGTTCCCGCGCGGCTACCGCTCGACGAGGGTGAGCGCGAACGAGTAGCGGTCCGCGCGGTACACGTGGCAGCCGTACTCGATCGCGGCGCCCTTGTCGTCGTAGGCGGTGCGGGTCATGGTCAGCAGCGGGACGCCGCGCCGCTCGTCCAGCAGCCGGGCCTCGGCCGCCGTCGCGCCGCGGGCGCCGATGGTCTGGTTCGCGATGCGCAGGTTGACGCCGGTCGCGCGGAGCAGCTCGTACAGGCCGTGCTCGGCGAGGTCGTCCCCGGTCACGGTCAGCAGGTCGAGGGGCAGGTAGTTGGTGAGCAGGGCGAGCGGCTCGTCGCCGGTGAAGCGGATCCGGCGCATCCGCAGGACCTCGGTGCCGGGCGGGGCGCCCAGCTCCTTGGCCACCTCGTCCTCGGCGGGGACCGGGCCGAGTTCGAGGACCTCGGTGCGCGGCTCCCGGCCGGCCGCCGCCAGGTCGTCGTGCAGGCTGGTCAGCTCGATCGGGCGGCGGATCTCCGACTGGACCACCTGCGTGCCGACGCCCCGCTTGCGCACCAGCAGCCCACGGTCGACCAGGTGCTGGATCGCCTGCCGGACGGTCGGCCGCGAGAGCCCGCAGCGGTCGGCGAGCTCCACCTCGTTCTCCAGGCGGGTGCCGGGGGACAGCTCACCGGCCCGGACCGCCGCCTCCAGCTGCTGCGCGAGCTGGTAGTACAGCGGCACGGGGCTGCTGCGGTCCACGGTCACGCGCGGTCGGTACACCCATCGTCTCCTCTCGTCCGGGACGATCGTACCCCGCCATGTGTGTTTAACTTATTACCTCATAATGTCATAACAAACTATTGACATGCCCGCGTGGCCTTCAGCAGACTCGGGCCGGGCCGGCGGCATGGCCGGCCCGAGCGCGTCCCGGAGAAGAGTGTGAGCCGATGATCAAGGACCGTGTCGCGGGAGCCCCGATCTCGTGGGGGGTGTGCGAGGTGCCCGGCTGGGGCCACCAGCTGGGTCCCGCGCGGGTTCTGGCGGAGATGCGCGACCTCGGGCTGGCCGCCACGGAGTTCGGGCCGGACGGCTTCCTGCCGGCCGGGGCCGCCGAGCGCGCCGCGCTGCTGGACGGGTTCGGGCTCCGCCCGGTCGGCGGGTTCGCGCCGGTCGTCCTGCACGATCCCGGCCGCGACCCGCTGCCCGAGGTGCGGCGGGTGCTGGCGGGGTTCGGAGCCGGAGTGGAACGCTCCAACCTCACCCTGGTCCTGGCCGCCGTGACCGGCCTGGACGGCTACGACGAGCGACCGCCGCTCGACGCCGCCGGCTGGACCGCACTGCTCGCCAATCTCGACCGGATCGGCGCCCTCGCCGCCGAGGCGGGCGTCCGCGCGGTGCTGCACCCCCATGTGGGCACGATGGTGGAACGTTCCGGAGAAGTCCGGCGCGTCCTGGACGGGTCGGCGATCCCGCTGTGCCTGGACACCGGCCACCTGCTGATCGGCGGCACCGACCCCGGCGAGCTGGCCGCCCGCGCCCCCGGCCGGATCGCGCACGTCCACCTCAAGGACGTCGACGCGGACCTGGCCGGCGCCGTCCGGGACGGCCGGACCCCCTACACCGAGGCCGTCCGCGCGGGCATCTACCGTCCGCTCGGCGCGGGCGACATCGACATCGCGGGCATCATCGGCTCCCTCGAAGGCGCCGGCTACGACGGCTGGTACGTCCTGGAGCAGGACGCCGTCATCGACGCCGAGCCCGCCGAGGGCGCCGGACCGCTGGAGGACGTCCGCACCTGCGTGGACTTCCTCGCCGGGATCGCCGCATGACCGGCTTCGACGTCATCACCATGGGCCGCGTCGGCGTCGACCTCTACCCGCTCCAGGCCGGTGTGGGCCTCGACGAGGTGGACACCTTCGCCCGCTTCCTCGGCGGCAGCGCCACCAACGTCGCGGTCGCCGCCGCCCGGCACGGCCGCCGCGCCGCCGTGATCACCCGGACCGGCGCCGACCCGTTCGGCCGCTTCGTCCACCGTGCCCTGGCCGGCTACGGGGTCGACGACCGCTACGTCGCCGGCGTCCCCGGCCTGCCGACGCCCGTGACGTTCTGCGAGCTGTTCCCGCCGGACGACTTCCCGCTGTACTTCTACCGCTTCCCGAAGGCGCCCGACCTGGAGATCCGGGCGGACGAGCTGGACCGTCCCGCGATCGAGGCCGCCGGGATCCTGTGGACGACGATGACCGGGCTGTGCACCGAACCGTCCCGCACGGCGACGCTCACCGCGCTGGGCGCCCGCCGCCGCGCGGACCTCACCGTCCTCGACCTCGACTACCGGCCCATGTTCTGGGAGTCGCGGGACGAGGCGGCCCGCTGGGCGGGCGAGGCCCTCGAACACGCGACGGTCGCCGTCGGCAACCTGGCCGAATGCGAAGCCGCCGTGGGGGAGAGCGATCCGATGCGGGCGGCCCGCGCGCTGCTCGACCGGGGCGTCCGGCTGGCCGTCGTCAAGCGCGGCCCGGCCGGCGTCCTCGCGGTCGACGCCGAAGGCGGCCTGGCCGAGGCGGCGCCCGTGCCGGTCGAGGTCGTCAACGGCCTGGGCGCGGGCGACGCGTTCGGCGGCGCCCTCTGCCACGGCCTGCTCGCCGGATGGGAGCTTGCGCGCGTCATCGAGTTCGCCAACGCGGCGGGCGCGATCGTCGCGTCCCGGCTCGCGTGCTCGGCGGCGATGCCCGCCACCGGTGAGGTGGACGCACTGGTGAGGAAGGTGGCGGCATGACACTCGACATCGAAGCCGGGGCCCGCGCCGGGCGGATCGCCGCGCTGGCCGAGACCCGGGCCGTCCGCCCCGAGGCCGTCGCCGAGGCCGCCGCGCGCCGCACCCGGCGCCCGTCGCTGCTCGGCGAGACCGGCCGGCTGATGCTCCTCGCCGCCGACCACCCCGCCCGCGGCGCCCTCGCCGCGGGCGGCGACCCGTTCGCCATGGCCGACCGCGGCGAACTGCTCGACCGGCTCTGCACCGCCCTGGAACGCCCCGGCGTGGACGGCGTACTCGCCACCCCCGACGTGGCCGAGGACCTGCTGCTCCTCGGTGCCCTCGAAGACAAGGTCGTGATCGGCTCGATGAACCGCGGCGGCCTCGCCGGCGCGTCCTTCGAGATCGACGACCGCTTCACCGCCTACAGCGCCGACGCCATCGCCGCGTCCCGCCTGGACGGCGGCAAGGTGCTCCTGCGCGTGGACGACGACGACCCGGCCACCGCCCGCACCCTGGAAGGCTGCGCCCACGCGGTGTCGGCCCTCGCCGGGCACGGCCTGATGGCGATGATCGAGCCGTTCATCGCCCGCCGGGTGGACGGCCGCGTCCGCAACGACCTGTCTCCCGAGGCGATGATGCGCGCGATCGCCATCGCGTCCGGGCTCGGCACGACCTCGGCGCGGACCTGGCTGAAGGTCCCTGTCGTCCCGGACATGGAACGCGTCATGGCCGCCTCCACCCTCCCCGCCCTCCTCCTCGGCGGCGAGGTCTCCGCCGATCCAGACGCCGCCCGCGACGGCTGGCGGCGTGCCATGCGCCTCCCGACCGTGCGGGGCCTGGTCGTCGGCCGCTCCCTCCTCTACCCGCCGGACGGCGACGTGGCCGGCGCCGTAGACGCCGCAGTGGAGGTCCTGTGAGGCTCACGGTCGGTCAGGCGGTGGTTCGTTTCCTGGCGGCGCAGTACAGCGAGCGGGACGGGGTGGAGCGGCGGTTCTTCGCTGGCTGCTTTGGGATCTTCGGTCACGGCAATGTGGCGGGGATGGGGCAGGCGCTGCTGGAGCATGCCGAGGATTTCCCGTATTACATGGCGCGCAACGAGCAGGCGATGGTGCATGCGGCGTCGGGCTTTGCGCGGATGAGTGATCGGTTGTCGACGTTTGCGTGTACGACGTCGATCGGGCCGGGTGCGACGAACATGGTGACCGGTGCGGCGTTGGCGACCGTCAACCGGTTGCCGGTGTTGTTGTTGCCGGGTGATGTCTTCGCCACGCGTGCGGCCAATCCGGTGTTGCAGGAGCTGGAGGATGCGCGGTCGTTCGATGTGTCGGTGAACGACTGTTTCAAGCCGGTGTCGAGGTACTGGGATCGGATCAATCGTCCTGAGCAGTTGCCGGGTGCGTTGCTGGCGGCGATGCGGGTGCTGACCGATCCGGCCGAGACGGGCGCGGTCACCTTGGCGCTTCCGCAGGATGTGCAGGCGGAGGCGTTCGATTGGCCGGAGGAGCTGTTCGCGCGGCGGGTGTGGCGTATCGCCCGTCCCGTCCCCGAGCCCGCCGCGCTCGACGAGGCCGCCGCCATTCTGCAAGCCGCCGAACGTCCGCTGATCGTGGCGGGCGGCGGTGTCATCTACTCGCAGGCGACTGAGGAGTTGCGTGCGTTCGCTGAGCGGACGGGCATCCCGGTGGCCGAGACGCAGGCGGGTAAGGGCGCGCTGCCTTGGGACCACGCCTGTTCGGTGGGTGCCATTGGTGCGACGGGCACCACGGCGGCCAACGCGCTGGCGCGCGAGGCCGATGTCGTGGTGGGTATCGGTACCCGTTACAGCGATTTCACCACCGCCTCCCACAGCCTCTTCGCCAACCCGGCGGTGAAGTTCGTCAACGTCAACGTCGCCCGCGCGGATGCGGTGAAGCTCGCCGGGACCGCCGTCGTCGCCGATGCGAAAGAGGCGATCCGGGGACTGCGCGTATCCCTTGCCGGTTACGGCGTCCCTGAAGCCCACCGAGGACGGGCTCGGACGCTGATGGCCGCCTGGAACGCCGCGGTCGACGACGCATACGAACTGCGGCACCGCACTCCGCCGGCGCAGGCGGAGGTCATCGGGATCGTCAACACGGAGTCCGGGCCGCGAGACGTGGTGGTGTGCGCGGCCGGGTCGATGCCGGGTGATCTGCACAAGCTGTGGCGGGCGCGCGATCCCAAGGGCTACCACGTCGAGTACGGCTACTCCTGCATGGGATATGAGATCGCGGGCGGGCTCGGCGTGAAGATGGCCGCCCCGGACCGCGAAGTCTTCGTCATGGTCGGCGACGGGTCGTACCTGATGATGGCCCAAGAGCTGACCACGGCCGTCGCCGAAGGGATCAAGCTGGTCGTCGTCCTGGTCCAGAACCACGGATACGCCTCGATCGGCAACCTGTCCGAATCGGTCGGCGCCGACCGGTTCGGGACGCGGCACCGGGTCCGGACGGCGACCGGCCTCAACGGAGATCCGATCCCCGTCGACCTGGCCGCCAACGCCGCCAGCCTCGGCGCGGACGTGCTCCACGCGACCGGCGCCGAAGGGTTCCGTGAGGCGTTGCGGAAGGCGATCGCTTCGCCGCGCACGACCGTCGTCCATGTGGAGACCGATCCGCTCGTCCCGGCGCCCGACAGTGAGGCGTGGTGGGACGTTCCCGTCGCCGAGGTGGCCGCGTTGGACCACACACAGCAGGCCCGCGCCCGGTACGACGACCAGAAGAAGGCCCAGCGCCGCTACCTCTGAGAGGAATTCAATGCGTTCGATTCAGCACCGGATCGGTGGCGTCCCGGTCGGCGGGAGCACCGCTGCGGCCGTCCACGATCCCGCCACCGGGCAGCAGACGGGCGAGGTCGTCCTCGGGCGCCACGCCGAGGTGGACGCCGCCGTGGGCTCCGCCGCGCGGGCCTTCGCCGCGTGGTCGGAGGTGTCGCTGACCCGCCGTGCGCGCATCATGTTCGCGCTGCGCGATCTCCTCGAACGGCACGAGGACGAGCTGGCCCGGCTCATCACCGCCGAGCACGGCAAGGTCCTGGACGACGCGCGCGGCGAGGTCGTGCGGGGCCGTGAGGTCGTCGAGTTCGCGTGCGGGATCCCGCAGATGCTCAAGGGCGAGTATTCCGACCAGGTGTCGTCCGGCGTGGACGCGTTCTCGTTCCGGCAGCCGCTCGGCGTGTGCGCGGGGATCGTCCCGTTCAACTTCCCGGTCATGGTGCCGCTGTGGATGCACCCGATCGCGATCGCGTGCGGGAACACGTTCGTGCTCAAGCCGAGCGAGCGCGTCCCGTCGGCGTCCAACCTGGTCGCGGAGCTGTACGCCGAGGCCGGGCTGCCGGACGGCGTGTTCAACGTCCTGCACGGCGACCGGGACACCGCCGACGCCCTGATCACGCACCCGGACGTGGCGGCGGTGTCGTTCGTCGGGTCCACGCCCGTCGCCCGGCACGTCCACGAGGCGGCGAGCGCGGCCGGCAAGCGGGTGCAGGCGCTCGGCGGCGCCAAGAACCACGCGGTCGTGCTGCCGGACGCCGACCTCGACCTGGCCGCCGACCAGATCACCGCGGCGGCCTACGGGTCGGCGGGGCAGCGCTGCATGGCGATCTCCGTCGCGGTCGCGGTCGGGGAGGCGGCCGACCCGCTGATCGAGCGGCTCGCCGGCCGGGCCCGCGCGATCACCGTCGGGCCGGGCGCCGACCCCGCCAGCGAGATGGGACCGCTGATCAGCGCGGCGGCGCGGGACCGGGTCACCAGGCACGTCGAGGCCGCCGAGCGGGACGGCGCGAAGCTCGTCGTGGACGGCCGCGGCCTGGCCGGCCCCGGCTTCTTCGTCGGCCCCTGCCTGCTCGACGCCGTCACCACCGGCATGCCCGCCTACCAGGAGGAGATCTTCGGACCGGTGCTGGTCGTGCTGCGCGCCGAGACACTCGACGAGGCGATCGCGCTGGTCAACGCCAACCCCTACGGCAACGGGACGGCGGTCTTCACCTCGTCCGGGGAGGCGGCGCGGCGGTTCCAGCGGGCCGTGCACGTCGGGATGATCGGCGTGAACGTCCCGATCCCGGTGCCGATGGCGTTCTACTCGTTCGGCGGCTGGAAGGCGTCCCTGTTCGGCGACACGCACGTCCACGGGCCCGAAGGGGTGCGCTTCTACACGCGCGCCAAGGCCGTCACCTCGCGCTGGCCCGAGCCCGCCGGGCAGGCCGAAACGTCCGGAATGGCCTTCCCCACGGCCCGCTGAGCAAGATTGTCCTGGGGGTTTGCCGTCCGGCCGGTGCTCGTTCACCGGCGGTTCAGGGGCGGCGACCAGGCTCCCGCGTGATCCCTCACGCTAAGGAGTGCCCATGTCCGTGACCCGTCGCGGAGTCGTCAAGGGCGGCGCGGCCGGCGCGCTGTCCATCGCCCTCGCCGGAAGCCTGGACGGAATCTTCCAGACCTCCGCGGGGGCCGATACCGGGGAGGCGTACGGCTACGGCCCGCTGGTCCCCGACCCCAAGGGCGTCCTGGACCTGCCCAAGGGTTTCACCTACAAGACGCTGTCGGTCGAAGGCGACCCCATCTCCGACGGCGTCGTCGTCCCCGGGCACCACGACGGGACGGCCACGTTCCCCGGTAGCAGGCACGGCCGCACCCGGCTGGTCCGCAACCACGAGCAGACCGACAGCGGCACCCGCGCGGTGGCGTCCGGCAAGCTGACCTACGACCCGGCGGCCCTCGGCGGCACGAGCACGCTGGAAGTCGACAGCCGCGGCAACCTGTTGTCGCAGTACGTCAGCCTCGCCGGGACGGCGCAGAACTGCGCGGGCGGGCGCACCCCGTGGGGGACGTGGCTGACCTGCGAGGAGACCGAGGGATTCGGCGGCGAGACCAAGAGCCACGGCTGGGTCTTCGAGGTCGACCCGCACGGCCGCCGCACCGAGCCCGTCCCGCTGACGGGCCTCGGCCGGTTCGCGCACGAGGCCGTCGCCGTCGACCCGCACACCCACACCGCGTACCTGACCGAGGACGCGGCCGGGCCGTTCGGGCTCCTCTACCGGTTCAGCCCGCGCGACCACCGGGGCGGCTACCACTCCTACATGGCGGGCGGGAAGCTGGAGGCGCTGTACGTCCGCGGCGTCCCGGACCTGTCGGTCGTCCAGGAGCCCGGGACGCGGCTGCGCGCCCGCTGGGTGGACGTCCCGGACCCGTCGGCGAAGAAGACCTCCGTCCGCAAGCAGTTCGACACGATCACCCGCAGCCAGAAGCTCGAAGGCGCCTGGTGGGGGCACGGCAAGGCGTACTTCGTGTGCAGCTTCTCGCACACGGCCGACGGCGGCGCCGCCGACCACGCCGGGCAGGTCTGGACGTACGACCCGCACAAGAACGTGATCGAGCTGCAGCTCGTCTTCAAGCCGGGCGGGCGCTTCGACGGCCCCGACAACATCACCGTCTCCCCGTACGGAGGCGGCGTGATCCTGGCCGAGGACGGCGACGGCGAGCAGTACCTCGTCGGCACCACCCGCCGGAACAAGCCGTTCGCGATGGCCCGCAACGCCCTCAACGGCAGCGAGTTCACCGGCGTCACGTTCTCGCCGGACGGGCGCATCCTGTTCGCCAACCGCCAGTCGGACCCGGGCGCCACGTTCGCGATCTCGGGCCCCTGGCACCGGCTCCGCGGCTAGCGGGGTGTGGGGTCGCCCCCACAGGATCAGGCGAGGCCGCGGCGGGCAACGGCGGGCGGACGGGTGCCCTGGATGGACGCCACCATGTCGAGCACTTGGCGCATCCCGTCCGCCTGCGACTCCGGCACGCGGAACCACCTCACGCCCAGCCAGGCGTAGACCGATGCCGCGGCGAGCAGCCCCGGATCGGCCTCCCGCGCGTCCGTCTCCAGCGTGACCAGGACGGCGTCCCCGGACGCGACGAGCCCCTCGACGCGGCTCGCCGGGGGCGCCGTTCCGGCGTCCACGGCACCGGCGGGCACCGGCGCGTCCGGTGAAATGACCTTCGGCTCTTGCAACCCCATGCGGCCAAGCGTGGCACGATCGGGGTCTGGGGATCGTCCTCCAGGTGGGGTTCCGTCAGATCGGAGCAAGATGGTTGTCGTGGTTCTCGTCCTGGCCGGCGTGGCCGTGCTGGGCGCCGTCGTCGCCCTCGCCATGGGCCGCGGCGGCGAGCTGGCCGAGACCCATCCCGACTTCCCGCCGCTCCGGCTGGACGGCGAAGGGCGCCCCGTCCTCGGGCCGCGGGGCACGTACTACCGGTTCCCGGCGACCATCTGGGGCTACCAGATGCAGGTGACGGACGAGGCCGTCCACCGCCTCACCGAGGCCCTGCACGAGCGGGACGACCGCGTCGCCGAACTCGAGCACCAGCTCCGCGAACTCCAGCGGCGCGCCGGCGGCCCCGGGCAGGTCCGCCCGATCGGCGCCCTGCACGGCATCGAGGAGCCCGGTGTGCCGCTCCGCAAGGAGCCGGACGGCGGCACCAGGGAGGAGCACGCGTGAGTAGCCCTGTGTCAAGCAGTAGCCGGTTGATCTTGGTTGAGAAGGTGTTGGAGGGCTCTGTGCCGGGTGGGGTCGTAGGCGACGCCGTCTTGCCAGCAGTGCCAGATCACGAACAGCCAGGCGCGGGCGAGGATGCGGACGGCGTGTGGGTGGTCGTGGCCGCGGGCTCTGGCGCGGTTGTAGAGGTCGGCGGCCCAGGGGTTGGCGCGGCGGCTGTCGCCGGCGAAGTCGCAGACGGCGTCGCGGAGCTGTTTGTCGACCGCCCAGCGGAAGGCGATGTGTTTGATCTTTCCGGACTGGCGGGTGGAGGGTGCGGCACCGGCGAGGCAGGCCAGGGCTTGGGG
>NZ_SMKY01000283.1 GCF_004349235.1 Actinomadura darangshiensis
GGACGGCGAGGGTGCCGAAGTCGCGCCAGGCCAGGTCTACGGCGTCCTGGAGTTCGGAGCTCACCGGCAGGAACGAGCCGACGTCCAGGGAGCCGTCGGGGGCGTGGGCTATGCGGCCCAACTGGACCTGCGGGCGGCCGTCGACGCGGGCTATGACGGCCGCTCGGACGCCGTCGCGGGCCACGCGGAAGGCGAGTACGTCACGGCCGCCCAGGCCCCAGTGGGCTGCCCGGACGAAGGACTTGCCGCGGCGGCGCACCCAGAGCCAGGACTCGTCCTTCTTGCTCTCCACGACCCAGAGGGTGCCGTCGCGGCTCCAGGACGGGGCGGTGAACCCGGCGCCCTTGTGCGCGGTCAGCAGGACGCGCGGGGCGGGCTGGCCGGTGACGGGGGCCGCGGTCAGGACCTGGGTCCCGTCGGTGCTCAGGCCCGCGAACTCCTGGAGGTCGGGGGCGACGGCGGGGCGGGAGAGGCTGCCGGCGGCGCCGGTGACGACGGGCTGGGCGCGGTCGTCCTCCAGGGTGCCGAGGAAGCCGGACGGGCCGACGACATAGGCGTTCTGGTGCGCGTCGTCGGCGGGGGCCCGACCGTCGGGCGAGTTGCCCTCCCACGCGTTCACCGGCTGGGTGGCGTCCATGCCGTCCGGCGTGACGGTCTCGCCCTCGATCTGCAGCCGCCACGACTTGATCTCCGACAGCTGCCGCATCGTCCAGGCGAGCTGGGCCGACATCCGGTCGACGTCGCCGCCGCGGGCCTGCTTGGTGAGGTCGACGGTCGCGACGTCCTTGTCGATCCGGACGCTGTGCCGCAGCCGGGTGCCCTCCGGGAACGCCGTCTCGACCGCGCCGGTGAGCCACGAGGTGGGGCCGCTCAGCAGCGCCTGGACGAGCTGGGTCGGCAGCGTCTGCCGGTTCACCACCGGCAGGAAGATCCCGTTCGGGACGAGGGTGCGCCGGTCGGGGGCGAAGAAGTACAGGTTGACGGTGCGCATGGCGCGCTCGACGTCGTCCTTGGTGAGCAGCAGCCCCGCCTTGTCGTCGCCGGGCAGGCCGGCGATGCGCCAGAGGCCCTGCGGCGTCCTGGCGAGCTGGAAGGTGGCGTCCAGGGCCTTCGGGGACGCGGTGTACTGGCCGTCGGCGGTGATCGTGCCGAGCTCCTCGCCGGTGATCCGGACGGTCGCCTGGTTCCCGGACGACTTGATCACGTGCGGGTCGGTGACGCGGTCGGCGAGGACGGTCACGAAGGGCCGCAGGCCGGGGTTCCACGACGGCTGGCCGTTCAGGTACATCTTCGCGACCTTGTGGCCGTCGTCGAAGCTCGCCGACGCCGCGAGGAACCCGGACACGATCTGGGCGGGCCCCCACTCGGGGCGCGGCTTCACCGGGATCAGCCGGACGTACGGGTCGTCGACCCGCTCGGCGCGTTCGGCCGGCCGGCCGGAGACGACCTGCCCGCCGCTCGGCACGGTCGCGCAGCCGGCGCCGCCCACGGCGAGGGCCCCGGCCGCGAGGAGGCCCGTGAGCCGGCCGGCCCTCATTCGCCCGCCTCCAGCTCCGCGAACAGCGGGCGGGCGTCACCGGCCCCTGGCGGGACGAGCGGCAGCGGCGAGCCCCGCAGTTCGGCCCCGGCCACGCGCGGCAGCGACAGGCGGAACTGGGAGCCCGCGGCGGGCTCGCCCCACGCCTGCAGCCAGCCGCCGTGCAGCTGCGCGTCCTCCCGGGAGATCGACAGGCCGAGCCCGGTGCCGCCGGTGGTGCGGGCGCGGGCCGGGTCGGCGCGCCAGAAGCGGTCGAAGACCATCTGCCCCTCCCCCGGTTTGAGCCCGACGCCGTGGTCGCGGACGGCGACGGCGACGGCGTCGCGGTCGGCTCCGACGGAGACGACGATGTCCTCGCCCTCGCCGTGCTCGACGGCGTTGACGAGGAGGTTGCGCAGGATCCGCTCGACGCGGCGCCGGTCGACCTCCGCCATGCACGGCTCGCCGGGCAGTTGCAGGACGACCTTGCTGCCCTTGCGTTCGGCGAGGCCCTGGATGTCGCCGACGACGCGCAGGACGAGGTCGCGCATGTCGAGGGACTCGGCGTCCAGCGTCGCGGCGCCCGCGTCGTGGCGGCTGATCTCCAGCAGGTCGGCCAGGAGCGACTCGAACCGCTCCAGCTGGCTCTGCAGCAGCTCCGCGGACCGTCCGACGGCCGGGTCGTCGAAGGAGTCGCGGTTCTCGTAGAGCATGTCGGCGGCGATCCTGATGGTGGTCAGGGGCGTGCGCAGCTCGTGCGAGACGTCCGAGACGAACTGGCGCTGCACCTGCGACAGGTCCTCCAGCTCGCCGATCTTCTCCTGGAGGTTCGCGGCCATGTCGTTGAAGGAGCGGGCGAGGCGGGCCAGGTCGTCTTCGCCGCGGACCCGCATGCGCTCTTCGAGCCGTCCTGCGGCGAGTCTCTGCGCGCCTTGGGCGGCCAGCCGCACCGGTAGGACGACCTGCCGCGTCACCAGGGAGGCGATCGCGGCCAAGAGCAGCACCAGCACGATGCCCACTCCGGCTAGGGAGCGGCTCACGTTGGTGAGGGTCTGCTGCTCCTGCGTCAGCGGGAACAGGTAGTACAGCTCGAACTGGCCCGTCCTGCCGCCGACGATGAGGCCGCGCTCGTCCGGCTGGCTCCCGAAGTAGGAGAGCTTGCCGTAGGTGTAGGCGCGCGAGCCGGCCGGCAGGTTCTTCACCTCTTCGCGCAGCCGCTTCGGGACGCTCTCGTGGCGCAGTTCGTTGGTCGTGTACCCGTCGAAGTACTGCTCGTTGGTGTCGCGGATGTAGACCTCGTAGAGCCCGGACGGTCCGCTGCGCGATTTCAGCCGGTCGATCGTCGAGTTGAGCCTGCTGCCGTCGCCGGTGGAGTTGCCCAGGTCGCGCTGCACCTGCGCCAGGCCGTCGTCCAGCTGGAGGCGGGCCGCCTTGACCTTGCCGTCCATCAGCGCGGACGAGACCTGCTGCATCAGGAACGCGCCCAGGATCGCCACCACGATCGCCGAAATGAACAGTGTGGACGTGACCACGCGTATCTGGATCGACCGGCGCCAGCGCAGATAGCCCGCCGCCGCGACGCCGCGCACGACGCGACGCGCCGCGCCCAGGCCACGCCGGACGAGCCGCTTCGCCCTCCGCATGTCGGTGTTCATCGGAGGCGCGCGGTCGAGGGAAGGTGCTGGTCGGTCATGGGTGTGTCACGAAGGGTGGCGGAGAAGGGAAGGGTCAGGCCGGTCCTGCCTTGTAGCCGACACCGCGGACGGTGACGACGATCTCGGGGCGTTCCGGGTCGCGCTCGATCTTGGCTCGGAGCCGCTGCACGTGCACGTTCACCAGCCGGGTGTCGGCGGCGTGCCGGTAGCCCCAGACCTGCTCCAGCAGGACCTCGCGGGTGAAGACCTGGCGGGGCTTGCGGGCGAGCGCGACCAGGAGGTCGAACTCCAGCGGCGTCAGCGGGATGTGCTTGTCGAGGCGCTTGACCGAGTGGCCGGCGACGTCGATGGTGATGTCGCCGATCTGCAGGGTCTCGGGTGCGGGCTCGTCGGTGCGCCGCAGCCGGGCGCGCACCCGCGCCACCAGCTCCTTCGGCTTGAACGGCTTGACGATGTAGTCGTCGGCGCCCGACTCCAGGCCGAGGACGACGTCCACGGTGTCGCTCTTCGCCGTCAGCATGACGATCGGCACGCCGGACTCGGCGCGGATCTGCCGGCACACGTCGATGCCGTCGGCCCCGGGCAGCATCAGGTCGAGGAGCACGAGGTCGGGCCGGGTCTCCCGGAACGCCTCGAGCGCCTTGTCGCCGTCGTGGACGAACGAGGGCTCGAAACCCTCGCCCCTCAGCACGATGCCGAGCATCTCGGCGAGCGCGAGATCGTCGTCGACGACCAGTACACGTCCTCTCATGGCCCTCATCGTCACAAAGTCGGGGTTCGGTGGAGTTGGGTGGGATGCTCCGGCGCCACCTTGCCAGGGAGAGATATACCTTGGCGTGCAAGGTTACCCGCGTTTGCGTCGTACATGGCTCCCCCGCATCGGCTGGGCGGCTCGGAATTGTAGGGGTGACTCCCGAAACGTGCGCAAGGTTGACACCTCGCCCATGACAGGATGACCTGACCGGCGGACGCGGCCGGGCCCGCGACGGGCCTGTCCGGACGCGCCGCTGACCCCCGCCAGAGATCGCAGGGAGACGGGATGCCGGGACCGGACGGCTGGGATGACGACGACGCCACCGATGTGGTGCGGGGCGTCCCGTTCCGTCCCATGTCCATCTCGGAGATGCTGGACGGCGCGATCGCCGGGATCCGGCGCAGGCCGCGCACGACGCTGGGCTTGTCGGTGGCCGTCAGCACGGTGATCCAGGTGACGAGCTCGATCGCCGCCTTCTTCTTCATCGGGGACGAGTCCCAGGACGAGATCACCCCGGACGTGCTGCTGGAGTCGCTCGGCGCGCAGCTCACGCTGACGCTGCTGGGGCTGGTGCTGTCGGCGCTGGGGATCCTGCTGCTGTCGGGTCTGGTGGCGCCGATCCTGGGCCGGGAGCTGGTGGGCCTGCCGATCGCGCCGAGGCAGGCGTGGCGGGACGCCCGGCCGAGGCTCGGACGGCTGGCCGCCACCGCCGTGGCCGTCATGGGCATCTCGCTGGCCGCGCTCATCCTGCCGATCGTGCCGTTCTTCCTGCTGATCGCCACTGACGCGCGCCCGGCACTGGGCGTCGTGGCGGGCATCTTCGGCTTTCCCATCGGCATCGGGCTGATGGTGTGGCTTTACATCTTGTTCGTGCAGGCCGTCCCCGCGGTCGTCCTGGAGCGGCAGACCGTCGGGGGCGCGCTGCGCCGGGCGACGACCCTTTCCAAGGGGCGCTGGTTCCGGACGTGCGGAACGCTTCTGCTGGCCATGCTCGTCACAGTGTTCATGGGCTTCTTCGCGCTGCGGATCCCGTTCCTGTTCGCGCAGCTGATCTTCTTCGGCGACGAGTCCGGCAGCGGGTCGACGATGGGGGCGCTGGCGGTGGACACGGTGGGGCGGATCGTCAGCTGGTCCGTGGTCATGCCGTTCGACGCGGGCGTGATCGCGCTGCTGTACATGGACCGGCGGATGCGCCGCGAGGGCTTCGACCTCGACCTGCGCACCAGGGGCCGGTCCGCGGCGGCCGTCGCGGCCGGCGAGAACTCCGGGGACACCGGCGACTCCGAGGACGAGGGGTTCATCACCCTGTGGCGGACGGAACCCGCGCGGCCGCGGCCGGCGCAGCCGGTGCGGGCGCAGCCGTGGACGGGGGCGTGATGCTCGATCCGATCGGCCGCGACGAGGCCCGCGAGATGGCCCGCCGCGAGCTGGACAAGCAGGTCTACCAGCGCGACAAGCCGTCCTGGCTGGAGCGCGCCTGGGACGACTTCTCCGACTGGCTGCACCAGCTGTTCAACCAGGCACCGAACCCGGAGTCGCAGGGCAGCGGCGGCGGCTGGGCGTCCATCGCCATCATCGTCGTGATCGCCCTGATCGCGATCGCGCTGGTCGTGTGGCTGATGTGGGGGCGCCTCAACCCGCGCTCCCGCAAGGACCCGCTGCTGGAGGACGAGCCGTCCACCGCGCTCGACCACCGGGACGCGGCGGAACGGCACGCGGCGGCCGGGCAGTGGGCCGAGGCGATCCGCGAGCGGCTCCGGGCGATAGCCCGCGACCTGGAGGAGCGTGCGGTCCTCGCGGCGCGTCCCGGCCGGACGGCGGACGAGCTGGCGGCCGAGGCGGGCGAGGCGGTGCCCGAGCTGGCCGGGGAGCTGGCCGCGGGCGTGCGGATCTTCGACGACGTCTGGTACGGGGACCGCCCCGGCACCGCCGAGGGGTACGCGCGGATGACGGAGCTGGACGAGCGGCTGCGGGCCGCGCGGCCGAAGCCGCTGGAGGCCGACGACCTGTCCCTCGCCGGGGCGGGCGACGAAGGGGGACCGCGATGGTGACGGCGGCCCCGCCCCGCGGCGAGCAGTCCGCCGGGCCGTCCGCGCGGCAGGTCGCGGGCCGCCGCTGGCGGTCGGCGCGCGGCGTCGTCGCGGCGATCCTCGCGATGGCCGTGGTCGCGCTGATCCTGGCGGCCCTGCGCCCGTCCACGTCGGCGGAGGCGCTCGACCCCGAGTCGCCGAAGCAGGACGGCAGCCGGGCGCTCGCCGAGATCCTCCGGCAGCACGGCACGCGGGTGACGGTGGCGAGGAACGCCGGCGACGCGCTCGGCGCGGCCGGGCCGGGCACGGTCATGGTGGTGACGCGCACCGAGCGGCTCACCGAGAAGGACCTCCAGGAGCTGAGCGGCGTGCGGGCCGACCTCCTACTCGTCCGGCCGACGTCGTTCGCCCTGGACGCGCTGGCCCCGCAGGTGCGCAGGGGCGGGCCGACGTACGAGGAGAAGGACTCCCCCGACTGCTCCCTCCAGGCGGCGACGCTCGCGGGCCGGGTCGCGTTCCACGAGTCGGAGACGTACGACGTCGCGGGTTCCGCCGCGGCCTGCTACCGGACCGAGTACGACGCCGCCAGGCTCGTGCAGGTGCGGAACGGCACGGGCACCGTGACCGTGCTCGGCTCCACGGCGCCGCTGACGAACCGGCGCCTCACCGAGGAGGGCAACGCGGCGCTGGCCATGAACCTGGCCGGCGCGGGCACGTCGGTGGTCTGGCTGGTCCCCGACCTGCCCAAGGAGGGTGCGGGCGCGGGGCAGAAGTCGCTCGGCGACCTGCTCCCGTTCGGCGTCAAGCTGCTGATCCTCGAACTGCTCGTCGCGGTGCTGCTGGTGGCCCTGTGGCGGGCCCGCCGCCTCGGGCCGGTCGTGGCGGAGGCGCTGCCCGTCGTCGTCCGGTCCGCGGAGACCGTCGAGGGCCGCGCCCGCCTCTACCGGGCCGGCCGCGCCCGCGACCGCGCCTCGGACGCGCTGCGCTCCGGGGCCCGCGAACGCCTCGTCCCGCTCCTCGGACTCCCCCGCAGCAGCGCGCAGGACCCCTCGGCCGCGCAGGAGATCGTCACGGCGGTCGCCCGCCGCACGGCGTACGACGAGACGTACGTCGGGGCGGCCCTGTACGGTCCTGAACCCTTGGACGACGCCGGGCTGATCGCCCTCACGGACGTCCTCGACGACCTGGAAAGGCAGGTACGCCAGTCTTGAACCACCCTGTAGAGCTCGGGAAGGACGACGTGCCCGGCGACAGCGAGCCGGGAGCCGTCCCGGACGACGTCCAGCGGCAGGCCGAGACGGCCCGCGCGGCGCTGACGGCCCTGCGCGCCGAGGTCGCCAAGACGGTCGTCGGCCAGGACTCCGTGGTGACCGGGCTGGTCATCGCGCTGCTCTGCCGCGGCCATGTGCTGCTGGAGGGCGTCCCCGGCACGGCCAAGACGCTGCTCATCAAGACCCTGTCGCGGGCCCTGGACCTCGATTTCAAGCGCGTCCAGTTCACCCCCGACCTGATGCCCGGCGACGTGACGGGTTCGCTGGTGTACGACAACAGGACCGCGGAGTTCGAGTTCCGCGAGGGTCCCGTCTTCACCAACCTCCTGCTCGCCGACGAGATCAACCGGACGCCCCCGAAGACGCAGGCATCCCTCCTGGAGGCCATGGAGGAACGCCAGGTTTCGGTGGAGGGCTCCGCGCGCGCTCTGCCCGATCCCTTCGTGGTGTGCGCGACGCAGAACCCGATCGAGTACGAGGGCACCTATCCCTTGCCCGAGGCCCAGCTCGACCGGTTCCTGGTCAAGCTGACCGTGCCCGTCCCCACGCGGGACGAGGAGATCTCCATGCTTCAGCGGCACGCGGCCGGGTTCGACCCGCGCGACCTGTCTGCGGTGAAGGCGGTCGCCGGTGCGGACGAGCTGGCCGCAGGGCGGGCCGCGGTCAGGGCCGTCCACCTCGACCCCAAGGTCGCCGCCTACGTCGTCGACCTGTGCAGGGCGACGCGGCAGTCCCCGTCGCTCCAGCTCGGCGTGTCGCCGCGTGGCGCGACGGCGCTGCTGGCGACGTCCCGCGCGTGGGCGTGGCTGTCGGGCCGCGACTACGTCACGCCCGACGACGTGAAGGCGCTGGCCAGGCCGACGCTGCGGCACCGCGTCCAGCTGCGTCCGGAGGCGGAACTGGAGGGCGCGAAGGCCGACGGCGTACTGGAGGGCATCCTCGCCCACGTCCCCGCGCCGCGCTGATGGCGCTGACCGGACGCCTGGGGCTGCTGGCCCTGCTCGGCGCGATCGTCCCGCTGTTCGCGCCGAGCTGGTGGACGCTGTTCGCCGTCTGGGGCGTCCTCCTGCTGGGCGTCGTCATCGACCTGGCCCTGGCCGGGAACGTGCGCGCCCTGCGCTACCACCGCTCCGGTGACACGAACGTGCGTCTCGGCGAGACCGCCAAGGTGTCCCTCATCGTGGAGAACCTCGGACGGCGCCGCCTCAAGGCCCGCCTGCGGGACGTGTGGCCGCCCAGTGCGGGTGCGACGCCCCGCATGGTGAAGATCAACGTGCCCGCCGGTGAGCGCCGCCGCGTCGAGATGACGCTGACGCCGACCCGCCGCGGCGACCGGAAGGCCGTCACCGTCGTGGTCCGCTCCGTCGGACCGCTCGGGCTGGCCGCGCGCCAGCTTTCACGTCCCGCGCCCTGGACGGTCCGTGCGCTGCCCGCGTTCCCGTCGCGCCGCCACCTGCCGGCCAAGCTCGCGAGGCTGCGGGAGCTGACGGGCGCGCACGTGGCGCTGATCCGGGGGCAGGGCACCGAGTTCGACTCCCTGCGCGAGTACGTGGACGGCGACGACGTCCGGTCCATCGACTGGCGCGCCACCGCGCGGCGGGGCGACGTGGTGGTCCGGACGTGGCGTCCCGAGCGCGACCGGCGGATCTACATGGTGCTCGACACCGGCCGCACGTCCGCGGGCCGCGTCGGCGACATCCCCCGCCTCGACTGCTCGATGGACGCGGCGCTGCTGCTCGGCGCGCTCGCGTCCCGCGCCGGCGACCGCGTCGACCTGCTCGCCTACGACCGCCGCGTCCGCACCCGCGTCGAGGGCTCGTCCCGGACGGACCTGCTGCCCGCGATGGTGCACGCCATGGCGCCGCTGGAGCCGGAGCTGCTGGAGTGCGACGCCGCCGGGATGGTGTCGACGCTGATGGCGCGCGTCCGGCAGCGGTGCCTGGTCGTGCTGCTCACCGAGCTGAACACGGCCGCGATCGAGGAGGGCCTGCTGCCGCTGCTGCCGCAGCTCACCGCCCGGCACCTGGTCATGATCGCCGCGGTGTCCGACCCGCGGGTCGGCGAGATGGCCGAGGGCCGCGGCGACCTCGCGGCCGTCTACGACGCGGCCGCCGCCGAACGCGCCCGCGCCGAGCGCCGCCGCCTCACCGCCGAACTCCGCGGCCACGGCGTCGAAGTGGTGGACGCCCCGCCCGAAGAAATAGCCCCAGCCCTAGCAGACGCCTACCTGGCCCTAAAAGCCGCGGGCCGTCTGTAGGAACACCAGCCATCACCGCAACCACGCAACAACCTCAATCGTCGCGATCGCGTCCGAAGGCAGGTTCGAGCTTGCGAGAACCTGATCGCGCAGCGAGCCGCAAGGCGAGCCGGAGCGATGCAGCGATCGCACCGCGTTTCTCGACGATGGAGGGCCTCCAGGCCCGAAGGAGGAGAGAAATGCTAAGCAGACACCGGAGCGAGGTCGGGGTGGAGGTCGGTGTCGCCGGTCTCGCCCTGGCGGACGGCGCGGCGGCCGAGGATGATCACGTAGCCGAGGAAGGCGGTCTCGGCGACGACGCCGATCGCGATGCGCAGCCACGTGATGTGCACCCAGCCGGTCACGAAGCCCTCGATGAGGCCGGACACGAGCAGGACGGCGACGAGGCCGATGGCGATGCTCACGGCGGCGCGGCCCTCCTCGGCGAGGGCCTGGCCGCGCGGGCGCCGGCCCGGGTCGATGATCGTCCAGCCGAGCTTGAGGCCGCCGGCGCAGGCCAGGTAGACGGCGGTGAGCTCCAGCAGGCCGTGCGGCAGGATCAGCCCGAAGAACACGTCGCCCTTGCCGTAGGCGAACATCAGGCCGCCGCTCAACCCGAGGTTGATCTGGTTCATCAGCAGGACGAACACGGTCGGAATGCCGAGCAGGATCCCGAATATCAGCGCGGTCGCCGAGACCCAGGCGTTGTTGACCCATACCTGGAAGGCGAACGACGACGCCGAATGCTCGGTGTAGTAGTTGGCGAAGTCGTGCTCGACCAGTTCCCGGATCTCGTCGGGTGTCCCTACGGTCGCCTGCACCTCCGGGCTGTGCACGACCCAGATCGCCAGGGCCAGTGCCAGCAGGTTGCCGAGGACGGCGTTGCCGAGCCACCACCACCGCATCCGGTACGCGGCGGCCGGGAACGACACGGTCGCGAAGCGGGTGACGTCGCGCCAGAGGGGTGCCTGGGCGCCGGCCACCGCGGCCCTGCCCCGCGCCACGAGCGACGACAGCCGGCCCACGAGCTGCGGGTCGGGCGAGCTGGACCGGACGACGGACAGGTGCGTCGCCGTCCGCTGGTACAGCTCGACCAGTTCGTCGGCTTCGGCGCCGGTCAGCCTGCGACCGCGGTTGATGAGCCGTTCAAGGCGCAGCCATTCGGCGTTGTGCGCGGCCACGTAGGCGTCGACGTCCACCCGGGGAGACTAACGCCTCGGCCCGCGGAACCGGCAAAATAGGCTGTCTCCCGGCATAGGAGGAACAGGACATGGCCGATCTCGTCACCGGCGAGGCCGTCGCGCTCGACATCCGGGTCGCGCGGCTGGCCAGCCGTGGCTGCGCCATACTGCTCGATCTGCTCTTCCAGCTGGTGATGCTCAACATCGTCATCTACCTCACGGCGATGACGTCGCTGGTCGCCGACGAGGCGTGGACGATCGGGCTGACGCTGCTCGGCGTCGTCGCCGTCCTGGTCGGGTACCCGTGCGTGTTCGAGACGCTGTCGCGGGGCCGGACGCTCGGGAAGATGGCCGTCGGGCTGCGCGTCGTCGGCGACGACGGCGGGCCGGTCCGGTTCCGGCAGGCGCTGGTGCGGGCGCTGGCCGGGTTCATCGAGTTCTGGACGTTCTACGGCTCCCCCGCGCTGATCACGTCGTTCTGCAACCGGCGCGGCAAGCGGCTCGGCGACCTGTTCGCCGGGACGATCGTCATCCAGGAGCGCGTCCCCGCGTCGGCGCTGTTCGGCCCGGTCGCCGTGATGCCGCCGCAGCTCGCCTGGTGGGCCCGGTCGCTGGAGCTGTCGATGCTGTCGGACGAGCTGGCGATGACCGCCCGGCAGTACCTGTCGCGGTTCTGGGAGCTGCTGCCGGAGGTCCGCGACTCGCTGGGGCAGCGGATCGCGGCGCAGGTCGTGGCCGTGGTGAGCCCGCCCCCGCCGCCGGGTGTGCGGCCGGAGATCCTGCTGTCGGCCGTCCTCGCCGAACGGCGGCACCGGGAGGAGCGGCGGCTCGCCGAGCGCCGCGCCCGGCGGATGCGCCGCTTCGGCCTCCCGGCGTGGGGCGCCGAGCAGGCGCCCGTCCCCGCGATGGCGGTGGCCGGGCCCATGCCGTCCGGGCCGCCGCGGCAGGGGCCGCCCGCCCCGCCCCCGTTCAGCG
>NZ_SMKY01000284.1 GCF_004349235.1 Actinomadura darangshiensis
CGTGTCCGGTGAGCGCACACGAGCACCTCCCGGCCAGATCGACAGATCCGGTTGAGGACCCTTGGTCAGTCAGTCGGTGGGTCAGACCCCGCCGGGAGGTGCTCACCTACATCCTCACTGTCAGTCGGCGACGGTCCGCCGCTTCTCTTCGAGCCGGGACAGGGCCGCGGAACGCGCGGACTCCAGGTGGTCGCGCATGGCCCGAACCGCCTCGGCCGGGTCGTTGGCGACGATCGCGTCGAGGATCTCGTGGTGGCAGACACGCGACACCTGGATGCGCCCGGGGAGCGACAGCGTCGTCTGCATGCTCGCGTGCATCATGTCCTGCAGCACCCCGACCGTCTTCAGCAGGAAGCGGTTGCGGGCGATCTCCACGATCTTGAGGTGGAACGCGGAGTCGAGCAGCTGGAGGGTCGGGAAGTCGGGGCTGTCCGGGGAGGCGGCCTCGTCCAGCCGGGCGAGCGCCTCGCGCAGCGGCGCCACATCGTCGGCCGAGGCGTTGGCGGCGGCCCAGCCGACGGCCGCTACCTCCAGCACCTCGCGCATGTCGAACAGCTCCTGCAGGCCGACCTGCTCCCCGGCGATGGCGGCGCGCAGGTCCTGTGCCGCTTGGGGCGTCTCGACGAAGATGCCGCGGCCGTGCCGCACGCTCACCTGCCCCCTGGCGGCGAGGACGCGGACCGCCTCGCGGACGACCGGCCGGCTCACCCCCAGCAGGACGGCGAGTTCGCGCTCCGGCGGGAGGCGGTCGCCCGGCTTGAGCCGATCGGCGACGATCAGCTCGCTGATCTGGGTCACCACGCGTTCGGGGAGGTGACCGCTCGGTTTGACCGGGCGCCAGCCGACGTCGGGAACTCCGCTATCCACCCGCGCCCCCTTTATTCCGCATTAACGAGATCACTTTCGCGCTCGATATTACCGGCATCCGCAGATCTCCCGTCCCCCCGGCGGCCGCCCGGTCCGCGCCGATCGGGGCTCAGGTCCCTCCCTTGGTGAATTGGTTGGCGAAGAAGTAGTCCGAGCCGCTGGCCGGGATTTTCTCGATCAGGCCGATCTTCTTCATGAACCGGGCGAAGGCCATGTATCCCGTCGGCTTGGTGGCGTAGCTGATGTCCCCGGCGGTGATCTGCTGTTCCAGCTCCGCCGCGGGCACCTTCCCGCCGGACTCCGCGGAAAGGATCGCGGCGGCCTGGCGGGGGTCGTCCTTCAGCAGCTTCGCCGACGACGCGACGGCGTCCTGCAGTCCCTTGACGAACTCGGGGTTGTACTTGCGGAAGTCCGACAGCACGTAGACGCCGTTGAAGGTGTGCTCGCCGAAGACGTCGTAGCTGCGGACGATCGCCCGGGCGCCGCTCTTCTGCTCCTTCATCTGGTACGGCGGGGAGGTGAGATGGCCGGCGAGCTGCCCGGACAGCAGTGCCTGCAGCCCGTCGGGGTGCCCCATGGAGACGATCTGGGTGTCCAGCGCCTCGGCGTCGCCGAGCTGCTTCTCGGCCGCCTTGCGCAGCACCACCGCCTGGATCGAGTCGGGGCCGGGCATGGCGATCTTCCCCTTGCCGCGCAGGTCCGCCAGCGAGCCGTACTTCTTGGACATCAGCTGCAGGTTCGCGTTGTCCAGCCCGATGACGATCTTCCAGGGCAGGCCGTTGCTGGCGCCGACGATGAACGGGCCGATGCCGCCGGAGCCGACCTGGATGTCCCGGGAGACCATGCCGTCCCGGATGGCCTGGCCGGAGTTGAGCATCCGCCAGCTGATCTTCTTCTTGGGGAACTGCTTCTCCAGCACCTTCTGCTGCTTGGCCACGAGCAGCGGCGCGTAGCCGATCCCCGGCTGGTAGGCGATGGTGATCTCGTCGGTGGGGCCGCTGGCGCCGGCCGCGCACGCGCCCGCCGAGACCGCCAGCATCCCCGCCGACAGCGTCGCGAGCAGCGCACGCCGCCTGGGCCGAGTCAGGAAGCCCATCTGTTTCCCTTCGGGTGAGGCCGGCCGCGGGCACGCGCGCCCGCGGCCGGGGTGGGAGGGCCGTCAGCCGGTCTTGGTGCCCCACCGGACGACGGTGCGGCGCTCGATCCAGGTGAAGACCAGCTCCAGCGCGATGCCGATGACGGCGATCGTGACCAGGCCGGCGAACACCTCTGAGGTGCGCATGAACGTCCGCGCGTCGTTGATGAAGAACCCGAGCCCGCCCTTGCCGCCCGCGACGCCGAAGACCAGTTCGGCGGCGATGATCGTGCGCCAGCCGAACGCCCAGCCGGTCTTCAGCCCGGCGATGATGTTCGGCAGCGCGGCCGGGATCAGCACGTCCTTGACGATCCGCACGCCGGACAGGCCGATGTTGCGGCCGACCGCCATGATCGTCGGGTTGACGGTGCGGAACCCGTTGCTGACGTTGATCGCGATCGGCCAGATCACCGAGTTGGCGATGACGAACATCAGCGAGGTGCTGTTCATCCCGAACCAGAGGATGGCGAGCGGCAGCACCGCGATGGACGGCAGCGGGTTGAGCATCGAGGTCAGCAGCACGAGGATGTCCTCGCCCAGCCGCGTCCACGACGCCAGCGTGGTCAGCACGGCGGCGATCAGCATGCCGGCCGCCATGCCGCCGAAGAGGATCTGCAGGGTCGTCGCGGTGGACCGCAGCAGGTCGCCGTCCGCGATCCCCTCGGCCATCGTCTTCGCCACGTCCACCGGACCGGAGACCAGCAGCTGGTTGACGCCCGAGAAGGACACGTACGCCTGCCAGGCGACCAGGATCACCGCGAGGATGATCAGGCGCCGGGGCACCACGGGCAGGTCGCCCCAGGTTCTGCGGCGGCCCCGCGGACGGCCCGGGCCGACCGGTTCGGCAGCGCCGACCGTCTTGGTCATGGCTTCGCTCATCGGACCGCTCTCCCTACTCGAACGCCATGTCGTCCGGCTCTTCGCCGTCCTCGGTCAGCAGCGACCGCAGCCGGCGCAGCGCGGCCACGAACTCCGGCGAGGTCGGGTCGTCGAGTCCGGAGACGTCGACCACCTCCCGGACCGTGGAGGGCGGCGGGGTCAGCACGACCACGCGGTGGCCGACGAACACCGCCTCCTGGATGCTGTGCGTCACGAAGAGGATCGTGACGTCGTTGCGTGCGGCGACGTCCTTCAGCTCGCGCTGGAGCCGGGACCTGGTCTGCGCGTCGAGGGCGCCGAACGGCTCGTCCATGAGCAGCATCAGCGGCCGCAGCGCCATCGCGCGGGCGATCGCCACCCGCTGCTTCATCCCGCCCGAGAGTTGGTGCGGGTAGCGGCCGGCCGCGTGGACGAGCCCCATCAGCTCCAGGTACTCGCCGGCGAGGCGCTTGGCCTCCTGCCTGCTGCTGCCGTTCACCCGCAGCGGGTAGGTGAGGTTTCCCTCGACCGTGTGCCACGGGAAGAGCTGGTCGAACTCCTGGAACACGACCGCGCGGTCGGGGCCCGGCGCGAGGTCGGTCCGGCCGGAGATCCGCACGGTGCCGCCGGACGGCTCGATGAACCCGGCGATCGTCTTGAGCAGGGTGGACTTGCCGCATCCGGACGGCCCGAGCAGCATGATGTTCTCGCCCGGATAGATGTCGAAGCTCACGTCCTGGACGGCCGTCTGGAACCGGCCGTCCGTCTGGTAGCCGACGCGGGCGCTCTCCACGGTGAGCAATGGCTCACCGGCGGGGCGCTCCGCCGTCGTGTCCGCTTTCATTGCGTTACCTCACTCCTTGGGGTGGGGGAGGAAGAGGTCGTACCTCAGCGTTCCCGGGCGTATTTCCTATCTTTTTGGTAGGTGTACTACACTTTAACGTCGCGGCTCAACCGGCCGCGAAGAGCAGGGTGACGGCCCCGATGACCAGCAGCACCAGCAGCAGGCCGCGCAGCGCCGCCAGCATCCGGCGCTGGCCCGCCGGATCGGTCCAGTAGTCGCGGACGACGGCCACCGAGGCCGTGCCCACGTGCGCGAGGGCCGTGACCAGCAGCAGCCCGTCCCACACCACCCAGAGCGCCGAGCTCCAGCGCCGGGCGATGAACGTGGCGTCCGTCTGCGCCACATCGTTCACCAGGTGCGTCACGGCGAAGTGCCCGAGCGCCAGCACGGCGAGCAGCACGCCGGTGCCCCGGATGATCAAGAAGCTCCGGCCGCCGATCCGGCCCGGGCGGGTGCGCGTACGCGTATCGGTACGCGTCGTCGTCGGTTCCACGGTGTCCACGTCCTCCTAGCCCCCCAGCGCCGGCCACATGATCACGACGGCGCCGCCCAGCGTGAGCACCGCCGTGAGCCCGGCGACCGCGTCCAGCAGCCGGGCCGCCCCCACCGGCCCGACGTCCCACACGTCGATCGCCACCAGCCGCAGCCCGTTCAGCGCGTGGAAGGCCAGCGCCGCCAGCAGCCCGCACTCGAACACCCGCATCGGGACGGTCGAGTACAGCTCGTGGACGTCGTCGTACATCCCCGGCGACCACGCGTACGCGCTCACGTCGAGGATGTGCAGTGCCAGGAACGCGAAGACGGCGAACCCGCTGACGCGGTGCGCATAGAACGCCCACCGGTTGCCCTCGCCGCGGTCGTAGGACCGGCGCGCGAGGCGGCTGCGCAGTACCGCGCCCACGTGCGTCCCGCCGTCGGTGCGGCGCGCGCCCACGGCCACCATGCCGGTGAACGCGATGATGACGGCGGTGACGACCGTGAACCCCGCCAGGAAGACCAGTTGCGCGATCACGACGCGGCCTCCTGCGGACGGAGCCGGCCGTACTCCACCGGCCGGGTCGTGAGCCGCGGGACGTCCTCCCCGGCCGGGGTCGCGACGATGTAGTGCAGGTCGCCGTCGTCGCCCGAATCCGGGAAGTCCGAGCGGGCGTGCGCTCCGCGCGTCTCGTCCCTGGCGAGGGCGGACTCGACGATGACCCGGGCGACGGTCAGCTGGTTGACCAGGTCGAGGGACTCCTGCCAGGCCGGGTTGAACGCCACCGGGCCGGGCACCGAGAGCCGGGCGGCGCGGTCGGCGAGCTCGGCGAGGCGCTCGCGGGCGTCCTCCAGCCGGTCCCGCCGCCGGACGACCCCGCAGCTCTGCCACATGAGGTCCTTGAGCTCGGCGGTGAGCGGGTAGGGCAGCTCGCCGCCCGCGGAGCGCAGCGGCGCGGTGGCCCGGGAGAACGACTCCCCCACCGCGTTCGGGTCGGCGTCGCCGTGCACGCGCTCGCGGGCCAGCCGGGCGGCGGTGTCACCGGCGCGCGCGCCGAACACCGTCGACTCGGCGACGCCGTTGCCGCCGAGCCGGTTCGCGCCGTGGACGCCGCCCGCGTCCTCGCCCGCGACCAGCAGGCCGGGCACGTCGGTGCGGCAGTCCGTGTCGATGAGCACGCCGCCCATGTGGAAGTGCGCGGTGGGCGACACCTCGACGGGCCGGCGCGCGAGGTCGCCGCCGAACAGCCGGGTGCGCTCCACCATGCCCTTGAAGGTGCGCTCGACCCACTCCGCGCCCAGGTGGGAGATGTCGATGAACACCCCGCCCGCCTCGGTGCCGCGGCCCTCGACGATCTCGGTGTAGCTCGCCCGGGAGACGACGTCGCGGGTCGACCGCTCCATCCGCTCCGGGTCGTAGCGCTCCATGTACCGCTCGCCCCGCGCGTTGTACAGGTGCGCCCCGGCGCCGCGCAGGCCCTCCTCCAGCACGGCGCCCGTCATCCGGGAGCGGCCGGTGAGCAGGCCCGTCGGGTGGAACTGCAGCATCTCCATGTCGCGGACCGGCAGGCCGGCGCGCAGGCACATCGCCACTCCGTCGCCGGTCTTCTCCCGTGCCGGCGCGGCGATCCGGTACATGGTGGCGGCGCCGCCGGTCGCGACGACCACCACCCGGGCGCGCACCAGCAGGAACCGGCCGGTCTGCACCTCCAGGCAGGTCAGCCCGGCGAGCCGTCCGGCGGCGTCGAACACCAGGTCGAGCGCCCGGACGTCCTCCAGCTCGCGCGCCGCGATGCGCAGCATCTGGTCCCGCAGCCGGCTCATGATCTCGATACCGGTGAGGTCGCCGCGGTGCACCGTGCGGTCGAACGACTGGCCGGCGAACGCCTTCTGCTTGATCCGCCCGTCCGGGCGGCGGTCGAAGAAGCAGCCGACCCTGGTCTCCAGCTCGCGGATCACGCCGGGGGCGTCGTTGACGAGGGTCCAGGCGAGGTCCTGGTCGTTGAGGTACTTGCCGCCCGCGAGGGTGTCGCGGAAGTGCGCGTCCACCGAGTCGCCCGGGTCGAGCACCGCGTTGAACCCGCCCTGGACCATGCGGGTGCAGCCGGAGCGGCCGACCGCGCCCTTGCTGATGACGGTGATGTCGAGCCCGGGGTCGGCCTCGTGGCAGTGCAGGGCGCACATCAGGCCCGCCCCGCCGCTGCCCACGATGGCGACGTCGGTGACGATCTCCTCGTAGTCCGGCGTGTCAGCCGTCATCGCGACCTCCCTTGCGGAGCCGCCGGATCGACCGGGCCGGGTCGAGTCCCTTCGGGCAGGAGCCCGTGCAGCCGTAGATGTAGTGGCACCGGTCGACGCCGTCCGCGCCGGCGACCAGTTCCCTGCGCTCCCGCGTCGCCGTGTCGCGCGAGTCCTGGATGAGGACGAGGGCGCGGTTGAGCGCGGCCGGGCCGAGGAACGTGCGGGGCTGTCCCGCGATGCCGCAGCTGGAGAAGCACGCCCCGCACTGGATGCAGTCGAGTGCCGGGTCGATGGCCTCGCGTTCCGCTGAGTCCGGGGGGATCACGGCCGGCTCGCCGCCGACGGCGTCGTCGGCCGGCACGACGTACGGGGTGATCCGCGCCCACTGCTCCCAGAACGGGGTGGTGTCGGTGATGAGGTCCCGGACGACGGGGAAGCCCGCGGCCGGGTCGAGCCGGAGGCGCGTGGCGTCCTCGGGCAGGACGGTCTGGCAGGCCAGCGCGGACCGGCCGTCCACGCGGATCGTGCACGTCCCGCACATGGCGACGCGGCAGGAGAACCGGAACCCCAGCGAGGGCTCGTGTTCGCGCTGGATGGCCAGCAGGACGTCGAGCACGGTCATCGGATGGAACGTCTCGACCCGGAATTCGGCGGGGGCGCCCGGGTCGCTGCGGGCCACGCGGACGAGCAGGGTCATGCCGGTCCTCTCTGTCGGCCGCCTTCGCCGGCCGGGCCATGGCGGGCGGCGCGGGTCCGCAGTTCGTCGAGTACGGCCGCGTCGACCTCGATCTCGTCGTCGTCGGCCAGTTCGCCGGGCGCGGCGCGTCCCGTGCCGGGGACCCGGCCGCCCGCGGCGGTGATCTCGTCCGCCAGCCCGGCGAGGCGGTCACGGGCGGCGGCGCCGCCGTCGGCGGGGTCGCCGAGCGCGGGGTCGAGCGCGAGGACGAGGTGCGCGATCCGCTGCGGGCTCCCCTGGTCGCCGGCGGCGAACGGGTCGGCCACGTCGCGGGACAGCTGGGGTCCGACCAGGCCGCCGGTCAGCGCCTCGACCATGAAGGCGAGCGCGTACCCCTTGGCGCCGCCGAGTGGGGCGAGCATCCCGGCGAGCGCCTCGCGTGGGTCGGTAGTGGGCCGGCCCGCGCTGTCGAGGGCCCATCCCTCGGGCAGGGTCTCCCCCGCCTTCGCCTTGGCCCCGACCTTGCCCCGCGCGACCGTGCTGAGCGCCAGGTCGACCACCGCCGGACGAGGCGTCAGCGGTATCCCGGCCGCGATGGGCGACGTCGACAGCAGCGCCTTGTCGCCTCCCCACGGCGGCAGCGCCGCGGGCCCGTTGGAGAAGATGAGGCCGACCCGCCCGGCGCGGGCGATCTCCAGCGCGTAGACGCCGAGGGCTCCGCAGTGGCCGCTGTCGCTCACGGCGACCGCCGCCACCCCGTACCGCCCGGACCGTTCCACCGCCGTCTCCGCGGCGGCGGCGACCTGCCAGTGCCCGAGCCCGCCGCCGCCTTCGAGGAACACCAGGGGGCCGGTGTCGGTGCGGGTCTTCAGCTCGGCGCCGGGCGGATGCCCGCCCGCCGCCATCCGGTCGAGGTAGTAGGGCAGCCGGAACAGGCCGTGGGAGCCGATGCCCCACGCGTCCGCGAGGGTGATCGCCCGTGCGGTGGTCTCCGCGCGCTCGTCCGCGAGCCCGGCGTCGGTCAGCAGGTCGCGTGCGAGCCGGCGCGCGTGCCCCAGCGGGACCTTCATCTGCGGCCTCCTTGTACGGGTGTGACGGCGTGGGCCGGGGTGCGGTCGTCCAGCACTGCCTCGATGTCGTCGCACAGGATCTGCGCGATCCGGGCCTGCGACTGGACGGTGATGCCCGCGACGTGGGGGGTGAGGACGACGTTGGGCATCCCGTCCAAGGGGCCCGCCGCCGGGGGTTCGCTGGCGCGGACGTCCAGGCCGGCCCCTGCCAGATGCCCGCTCTCCAGCGCCGATGCCAGAGCCTGCTCGTCCACGACCTCGCCGCGTCCGACGCTGACCAGGATGGCGCCGGGCTTGCAACGGGCGAGAAGCTCCGCGTCGACGAGACGGGTGGTGGACGCGGTCGCCGGGAGATGGACGCTAAGCACGTCCGACTCGGCGACGGTGCGCTCTAGTGAGAGCAGTTCGATGCCCATCTCGCGGATGCCGGGATGGTCGTCCGATATGTAGGGGTCGTAGGCGACGACGCGCATGCCGAGGCCGCGCGCCAGACGTGCGGTCGCCCGGGCCGTGGCGCCGGCCGACAGCAGGCCCCACGTGCCTCCCGCCAGCTCGCGCCCCGGGACCCGGCGCCAGGTGCCCGCCCGGACCTCGCGGTCGAGTTCCAGCACGTGCCGGGAGACGCTGAGCGCCAGCCCGAGCGTGTGCTCGGCGACGCTCGCGGCGTTGGCGCCCAGCGCCGCGACCACGGTGACGCCGAGTTCGGCCGCGGCGTCCAGGTCGATGTTGTCCAGCCCGACCCCGGCCCGCGCGACCACGCGCAGGCCGGGTGCCGAGCCGAGCAGCTCGCGCGTCACCTGGGTGCGGTTGCGCACCACGAGAGCACCGGCCTCGCCCGCGACGGCGCGCAGCCGGTCGGGCGCGGACCAGACGCCGGGGTCGCGGAGCACGCTGCGGCGGCCGGCCAGCGCCTCGAACGGCGCGCCCCACACGTCCTCGACGACCGCGACGTCCACTCCCATGTCAGGCGCTCTGGTAGAGGCGGGTCAGCACGAACTCGCGGTGCCCGAGGGACTCCGCGCAGGTGAGGCGGCCGTTGACCGTCCGGTCGATGACGTCCATCAGGCCGTCGCCCGCCTGCGGGAGGGTGATCTCCCGGCGCAGCAGGCCGGAGCAGTCGTAGTCCATGTGCTCGCCCATGTTCGCCGCCGTGGACGGGTTCGCCGTCAGCTTGATCACCGGCTCGATGGGGTTGCCGATGACGTTGCCCTGGCCGGTGGGGAACAGGTGGATCGCCGCGCCGCCGGCCGCCATGAGCGTGATGCACTCGGCGGCGGCCGAGGAGGAGTCCATGAAGTACAGCCCCGGTCCCGACTCGGGCTCCTCCGCGGGGCCGAGCGCGCCGACGACGGGCTTCGACCCGGTCTTGGCGACGTTGCCCATCGCCTTCTCCTCGATCGTGGACAGGCCGCCCGCGATGTTGCCCTGGGTGGGCTGGGAGCCGAGGAGGTTGGCGCCGGTCCGCTCGATCATCGCCAGGTAGTCGTCGTAGATGCCCTGGAACCGGCCGCGGACCTCGTCGTTCACGCAGCGGTCGGCGATCAGGTGCTCGCCGCCGGTCAGCTCGCTGGTCTCGCCGAACAGCACGGTGCCGCCGGCGTCCACCCACCGGTCGACGGCCTCGGCCGTCGTCGGGCAGGAGCCGAGCCCGCTGGTGGTGTCGGACTCCCCGCACTTGATCGACATCATGATCTCGCCGCGCTCGACCCGCTCGCGGGCGCGCTCGCTGTCGGCCTGCAGGAACCGCTGGGCGATCCGGGAGGCCCGCTCGATGGTGCGCAGGTCGCCGACGCCCTCGATGGCGAGGCCCTCGACCGGCTTGCCGGTCTTGGCGATGCCCTCGACGATCCGGTTCGTCCAGTTGGGCTCGATGCCGATGACGACGACGCTGCCCACGTTGGGGTTGCGGCCGGTGCCGATGAGCGTGCGGAAGAACAGTTCGAGGTCCTCGCCGAACTGGAGCCGCCCGTAGGCGTGCGGGAGGGCGAGGGTGCCGGGCACGACCTGCGCGACCGCCTCGGCCGCCGCGTTCGACAGGTCGTCGACGGGGAGGATGACCGTGTGGTTCCGGATGCCGACCGTGCCGTTCTCCCGGCGGTACCCGGTCAGGCCGTGCTGTTCTGCCACCGCGCGCTCCTCACATTGTGAACGTGGACGTACTCGCCCTTCCTGATGTCCGCGGACGCGACCGCAGTGCGGGCCCCGTACTCCCGCACGTCCTCGCCCTTCTTGATGTCGACGAGGGCGACCTTGTGCCCGAGCGGGATGTCCTGGAGCACCTCCAGGTCGACGGCGTCCGGGCCGCGCAGGTAACCGCACTGCGCCGGCCCCGCCGCGACGTCGCCGACGGCGACCGCGACCGAATCCCCCTCGTAGTGAGCGAGGAAACCGGGTGGCTGATTCACTCTTGCCTCCGAAAGGTAAGACCTCTTACCCCCGGCACGTTAGGCATGTCCCCATGCCCGGGTCAAGAGGATCAGCGGAGCATGTTCACGTCGCCGATGAGCCCGATGACGGCGAACAGCGTCCCGGCGGCGGCGAAGATCAGGCCGTGGAAGGTGCCGCTGCCGCCGGTGCCCGCGTGCCGGGCGCTGGTCGGGTCGGCGGGGTCGTAGAGCACTTCCAGGGACGCGCCCACGCGCGCGGGCGCCGGGTTGGCCGCGAAGGGGCTCGCGGTCTCGACGATCCGGCCGTCCAGCGTGGTGAAGCGCAGGATCGGACGGTAGACCACCGACCGGCTGGTGGAGGAGTAGGAGGACTGGTTCGACGAGCGCTCGCTGCGAAGCGCCGTCACCGTCCCGGGCACCCGGACGGCGTTGCGCAGGAACCGCCGGTGCCCCAGCACCGTGCGGACGCCCACCACGACGAAGACCCCGCCGAACAATGTGAAGAGCGGGAACAGCAAAGAGTGCACCGCGTCGTTCATCCGATCCTCCGCTCCGTGCCGGCCCTCGACTCGATGACGGCGGCACGACCATAGGCGCTCACGGCCGCGGCCAGCGACCCCGGATCGATCCGGCCCGGCCCGAAGGACCGGCCGAAATGCGTCGCGCCGGGGTCGCGCGGGTCGTAGACGATGGAGTCCAGCCCTTCCGGCAAGGGGGCGCCGTGGTGCAGCCGCAGCGCGACCTCGACGGCGGGAGAGGGTTCGGTCTGGACGGCGGGCAGCGCGAGCACCACCTCGCGGACCGACTGCCAGGGCACGCTCACTCCACCCAGCTGCAACCCGTCGGGCCCGGCCCTCAGCGACGGGTTCGGCCGGATCACCCTGAAGATGCCGTAGCCGGCGACGCCGAGGCCCACCAGCCCGAAGAACATCGAGGCGTGCACGACCCTCGTCGCGAACAGGTACCAGGCCGCACCGCACGCCACCGCGACCGGCAGCTCCAGGATCCAGCGCGAGGAACGCTCGCGGACGATGTAGGGATGGGGGACTC
>NZ_SMKY01000285.1 GCF_004349235.1 Actinomadura darangshiensis
CTCCCCGACCGCGCGCCCGCGCTCCCCGGCGGCCCGCAGCGCCGCGTCCTGCCCGCTCTCCCCCGAGCCCTGCTCCCGGACCGCGTCCAGCAGGATGCTCGCGAGCAGGCCGTGCTCGCGCTGCGGGATGCTGACCCGCACGTCGACGCCGGACGGCTCGTACACCTTCGGTGCCCGCCCCACCCGCCGGACACCCGCCGGGTTCGCGTAGCGGGCGCGCAGCAGCCCCGCGTCCACGAGCTTGTCGAGGTGGAACGCGGCCAGCTTGCGGGAGATGCCGACGCTCGCGGCGGCCTCGTCCCGGGTCACGGGCGCACCGGCCGACCGGATGAACGCGTACATTCCCCGCCGCAGGCCGTCGCTGAGGATCGCCGCGGCCTCCAGCCCGGAGGAGTCTGAGGTCACCCCCTCACCCTAACGCGCGATCTTCAAAACACCGAGAAACTTGTCCGAAATCTGGCAGTCCACCCATCTAGCCACGCCTCATTGACACGCCTCTGCTATAACACCAGTACTTGTTGGTGAAATAGGAGGCCGTCATGGACGATCCGCAGTGGCAGGCGAAACGACCGGTCAGCGCACTCGCCGGCGGCTACGGCCACCCCCTGCACCCCATCCTCGTGACGGTGCCGATCGGGGCGTGGGTGGGCAGCCTCGTGTTCGACGTCGCCTCGCACCTGGTCGCCGACCCGGACGTCCTGGCCGAGGGGTCCCGCTGGCTCATCGGCCTCGGCATCGTCGGCGCACTCGCGGCGGCGGCCGCCGGCTTCCTGGACCTGCTCGCCATCCCGCCAGGCACCCGCGCCTTCCGCACGGCGCTCGTCCACATGTCACTGAACCTCGCCGTGACCCTCGCCTATGTGGGCGGCTTCGGCTGGCGCCTGGGCGAGGTCACCGGCTCCGTGAACGCCGGCCAGCTGGCGCTGTCGGCCGTCTCGCTCGCCGCCCTGGCCGTGTCCGGGTTCCTCGGCGGCAAGCTCGCCTACCGCTACGGCGTCCGCGTCGCCGACGAGACCACCCAAGCCGAGGGATACACGACCACCCACCAAGGAGACCGACCGTGAACTTCGCCGCACTCGTCACCTGGCTCATCACCGCCCTGGGCGGCTTCTACATGCTCGGCACCTGGATCGCCCGGGGCGGAGCACGCGGCGGAACGTCCCGCCTCCCCGTCCCGGTGGTCTTCGGCCACTTCCTGCTCGCCGCCGCGGGCCTGGTCGTCTGGATCATCTACCTGTTCGCCGGCACCGAGGCGCTCGCCTGGACGGCGTTCGGCATCCTGCTGCCCGTCGCCCTGCTCGGCTTCATCATGTTCGCCCGCTGGCTGGCGGTGACCCGCGCCCCGTCCGTCCGCGCCGCCGGCGCCCCCGGCTCCGCCCAGGCGGACACCCCGCCCGAGCACGCCTTCCCCATCCCGGTCGTCCTCGGCCACGGCCTCTTCGCCGTGGCCACCCTGGTGCTGGTCCTCCTCACCGCGCTCCAAAGCTGACCCGGGGACTTGACGGCGGCATATCGTTTATCGTTATTATCGAAAAACGATATGCCGCCCTCAAGGAGCGCCCATGACCCCGGCATCGCGCTGGACCCGGCTCGACAGCCACATCCTGGAACTGGTCATCGGCCTGGGCCTGCTCCTGGTCGGCCTCTTCCAGGCCCTGTTCCCCATCCTCGGCGTGACCGGCCCGATGCCCGCCACGGATACCCGAGACGTCAATCTGAACAACACGTCACAGGTACCGAACCTGACGTCCCACGGAACGACCCTCCGCGGCACCCACCACGCCGAGTTGACGGTAGGGAACCCTGACCTGGGAGACCGCGTACTGCTCGCGGCCCCACAGGTCCTCCAGGCCGCCCTGATCATCGTCGTCCTGTCGCTGCTCCTGCGCATGGCGGCGACCTTCCGCACCGGCGACGTCTTCGTCCCGTCGAACATCCGCCGCCTCTACGGCATAGCGATGGCGCTACTCCTCACGGGCACGGCCGTCCCCGCCCTGGACATGCTCACCACGACCGCGCTCATCAGCGGCACGCCCCTCACCGACGCGGTCGAGTCCAGCTTCACGGTCTCCGCGTCGACCGTCCTGCTGTCCCTCCTGGTCGCCGCCCTGGCCGGCGCGTTCGGCCACGGCACCCGCCTCCGCGCCGACACCGAGGGCCTGGTCTGATGCCCCCGGAGGACCCCCACCAGATCACCGTCCACCTGGACGTCCTCCTGGCCGCCCGAGGCATCACCCTCGTCGAACTGGCCGAACGGGTAGGCGTGACCCCCGTGAACCTCTCCATCCTGAAGAACGGCCGGGCCAAGGCGATCCGCTTCACCACCCTGAGCGCCCTATGCCGGGAACTCGACTGCCAGCCCGCCGACCTGCTGACCCACGAGCCCCCCGAACCCGCCTCGCCCACGCCCGCGCCCCCGCCACCTGTGGGTGCCGGGGGCGTGTGAGCAGGGGAAGAGCGGCCTAGTCCGGGAGCCCGACGGTGATCTTCCACTCCTTCAGCTCTCGGTCCTTCGTCACGTTGTGCCGGGTGTACGGGTCCTGCTCGACCAGTGCCCGCGCCGCCTCAAGGTCGTCGGCGGCGAGGACGATGACGCCTCCGCTCAGGTCGGCGAGCGGCCCGGCGAGGACGAGCGACCCGGCCGCCTGCAGCTTGCCGAGGTGCTCCAGGTGGTCGGGGCGCCGCTCCGCGCGCAGCGGGGTGTCGTTGTAGCCATAGGTCAGGATGAAGTGGGCCATTGGCCTGTCCCTTCGTGTCGGGTTGGTCCCGCGGCCTGCCGGCCCGGGGGGGTTTCCGGATCTGTCAGCCCGCGCTGACCGACTGGCGCTGGCGCCCGAGGCCGTCGATCTCGATCTCGATGACGTCGCCGGCCTTGAGGTAGCGGAAGCGCCCGGAGAGTGCGACGCCCTCGGGGGTGCCCGTGAAGATCAGGTCGCCGGGGCGGAGCGTCATCGTCTGCGACAGGTACCAGACGATGTGATCGACGGAGAAGATCATGTCCTTGGTGCCGGAGTCCTGCCGGGCCTCCCCGTTGACCCAGGACCGGATCCCGAGATCGGCCGGGTCCACCGGGCCGATGACCAGGGCGGGGCCGAGCGGGCCGAACGTCGGGAAGCACTTGCCCTGCGACCATTGGCCGCCGTCCTTCCCGAGCTGCCAGCCGCGCTCGGACACGTCGTTGCCGATCGTGTAGCCGGCGATGACCGCGGACGCGTCGGCGGGAGAGGTGAGCCGGTCGGCCTGTTTCCCGATGACCACCACGAGCTCGGCCTCCCAGTCCGACTGGACACTGTCCGGAGGGAGGACCACGTCGTCGTCGGCGCCGACGAGGCAGCTCGGCTGCTTGAAGAAGAGGATCGGCTCCCGAGGTGGTTCGCTTCCCGACTCTGCGGCGTGGGCCGCGTAGTTCTGGCCGATGCACAGAACGGCGCCCGGCCGCGCGACGGGCACGCCGGCCCGCAGGGCCGCCGCTCCGGGGAGCTCGTGCAGACGCCCGGCCCGGTGGGCATCGCGAACCTTCCCGACCCCGCCATCGGCGAAGAAGTCCGGGGTGATGTCGTCGACGATGGGGCTGAGGTCATAGACCTTTCCGTCCGCTCGCAGCGCCGGCGTCTCGGCGCCGGGCGGCCCCAGTCGGAGGAGTTCCATGCTCGTTCTCTCCTAGCTCGTCTTCAGTTCGTGGCGGTGCGTGGACGGGCGCCGTCGAGGCCGTAGACCCGGCGAGCCGTGCGGGAGAAGACGTCCGACTGCTCCTCGCCGGTTCGGTGGCTCAGCGCGTGCTTCCATGCGGTGGTCAGGTCGGCGGCGGACGTCCACAGCTTCTCGACCGGCAGGTTGGTCCCGAACATGGCCCGGGACGATCCGAACCCGTCGAGCACCTCGTCCGCCACGAAGCGGAGGAGGTCGCCCTCGACCCGGTGGACGAAGGTTCCCTGGCCGGTCAGCTTGACGACGACGTTCGGGCAGGCGGCCAGCTCCCACATGCCGGCCCGCCACTCCGCGACGGTGGCCGGATCGCCATGATCGGTGAGCATCCCGGCGTGCACCAGCACGAACGGCACATCGGGGTTGTCCGCGACGAGCGCCGCCGCGTCGTGCATCTGCCCGGCGAAGACCTGGAGTTCGAACAGCCATCCCAGCTCCAGGAGCGCGGCGATGTTGCGCCGGAAGACCGGGTCCTTCATGCGGTCGGGTCCGTCCGCGAAGCGGAACTCCGGCCGCTCGTGCCAGTGCAGCTGCAGCCGGGTGCCCACGACGAGCGGGCTGAGCTCCTGCTGGGTTCGCATGACGTCGACCGCGTCCTCGGAGAACAGGTCCGCGCAGCCGACCACGGCCATCGGCCAGCCGGTCCGCTCATGCAGCTCCGCGATCCAGCGCACCTCGTCGACGACGCGGTCCATCGGCCAGTTCGGCTGGACGTAGACCGAGGCGCCGATGCCGGCCGAGGCGGCGTCGTCCCGGTACTCCTCGATCAGGTAGTCCCGCTGGATGGGTTCGTAGGGGCCGAAGATCCGCGGAACCATCGGGCCGGACAACCAGGGCATGTCCGCCTTCCGCCAGACATGGTGGTGGGAGTCGACGATGTCTCCCGAGTAGAGCGGGCCGTCAGACATGGGCTTCCCTTCTGGTCCCCGGGGTCCGGGCGAACCCGTCGCGGACCGCGATGAGGGCGGTATCGAGGTCCCGGACCCCGGTGAGCGAGTCGAGCTCGGGGAGGACCAGCGACATCCCGCGGGTCAGCGGCCGGTATCCGGGGTGGCAGGCGAGCGGGGACCACCAGCTCAGCTGATGGCCGAGCCGCGCAAGCCGCCGCGTGGCCGCGGTCATGGCCGTGCAGTCTCCGCGCTCGAGACCGTCCGACAGGACGAGGACCAGCGCTCCTCTGGCCATCGTCACGAAGCGGGCGTTGGCGAGGAACGTCTCCAGGCTGTCGCCGATCATGGTGCCCCCGTCGGCGTCCAGGACCACCTGCGCCAGAGCGGAGAGAGCGGCGTCCACGTCGGGGTCGCGGAGGACGGCGGTCACCCGCGTGAGGCGTGTTCCGAACGTGAACACCTCCGCCCGATCGCACGTGGCGACCACCGAGTGCGCGAACCGCAGATGGTCCGGGCTGTACCGCTTCATCGAGCCGGACACGTCGATGAGGAGCAGGACGCGTCGCTGGCGGGGCGGCCGGCGGCTCCAGTGCAGCCGGACGAACTCGCCCTGCGTGCGCCGGGAGGCGAGGTAGACGGCCCGCAGGTCAAGGCGATGCCGGCGGCCGCCGGGCCGGCGTCGGCGGGACCGGACGGCCGGGACGGCCGCGGGCAGCTCGCGGCGGATCCGGCGCATGGTCTCGTGCGCGGCGGCCCCGGTGGCGGCGAAGCGTCGCACGGCTTCAGGGCTCAGCCGGCTCGCCTCAAGGCCGGATCCCCCAGCGGGGCCGACGACGAGATCTTCGCCTGCGTTCTCTCCGCCGGCGGCCGCCGTCTCGTCGTCCCGGTCCTCCTCGTCCGCCGCCTCTCCGGCGGGTTCGTCGGTCATCACGAGCACGTCCGCCGCCGCGCCGAAGAAGCGCTGGAAGACCGCGTCGTAGACGTGCCGGTCCGCCTCGGCGCTCACGAGGGTCGCGGCGCCCACCCAATAAAGCTGACCGATGGTCGATGGAGCGAGGAGTTCGATGCCCGCCAGGAAGTCGCGTTGCTTGTTGGCGGGGACGCTGACGCCTTGCGCGTGCAACGCGCGCAGGAACATGAACAGGTGGTCCTGGGCGCGCGCGACCAGCCGGGGGTCATTGACCGTCATCGGCGAAGACCTCGCTGGCGTGCGCTGCGATCAGGGCACCGTCTTCCTCGTTCTTCAGCACCAGCCCGAGGGATGCGCGCAGGGCCTCGCCCCAGTCGACGCCCTCGTTCGCGAGGGCGAGCGAGCCTTGCGCCCAGGCGATCGTCTCGGCGATGCCGGGGCGCTTCATCGGCCCCAGCGCACGGATGATGCCGACCGAACGCACAAGCTGCGCCGCGGCCCTGGCGCTGAGCCCCGGGGCGTGGGCCTCCACGATCATCCGCTCGCGCTCGGCTTCGGGGAACGGGATCCAGTGGTAGAGGCAGCGCCGCTTGAGGGCGTCGTGCAGTTCGCGCGTCCGGTTGGACGTGAGCACCACCACCGGCGGCACCGCCGCGGAGACGGTGCCGATCTCGGGGATCGAGATCTGGAAGCCGTCGAGGTACTCCAGGAGGAACGCTTCGAACTCGCTGTCCGCCCGGTCGATCTCGTCGATGAGCAGGACCGCGCCGGCGGCGGACCGCAGCGATCGAAGCAGCGGACGTTCCAGGATGAACTCGGTCGTGTAGAGGTCGCCGGCTGACGTGCCCTCGACCTCGGCGGACCGGAGGCTCAGGAGCTGCTTGGGGTAGTCCCACTCGTACAGCGCCTGGGAGACGTCGATCCCCTCATAGCACTGGAGCCGGATGAACTCGCGTCCCAGGACTTCGGCGAGGACGTGCGCGACCTGGGTCTTGCCGACCCCCGGTTCGCCCTCCAGCAGCAGGGGGCGCCCCAGCCCCATCGCCAGCCGGACCGCGGTCAGCAGGCCCTCGTCCGCGAAGTACCTCCGCTCCTCCAGGTCCCGGTTGAAGGACTCGTGGTCGATCAGCATCAGCCCTGGCCTTCGGCGCGCAGCGCGTCCAGGCCCCGCAGGACCGACTCGGGGGTGAAGGGCATCGTGGTCAGCCGGACGCCGCAGGCATCGAAGATCGCGTTGGCGATCGCCGGAATCGGCGCGTTGGCGGTCATCTCCCCGATGCCCTTGGCACCGAACGGGCCGTTGGGCGCCGGCCGTTCGAGGATCACGCTGGTCTGCGCCGGGATCTCGGCGGGGCCGGGCATGAGGTACTCGCAGAAGTCGACGGGGCCGTGCGCCCGCGAGGCGGGGTAGTAGGGCTCGGTCGACTCGAAGACGGCGTGCGAGACCCCCATCCAGGCGCCGCCCTCGATCTGCTGGCTCACCATCGCGGGGTTGAGCGCCCGGCCGATCTCGTAGGCGTTGTGCAGGGTCAGGACGGTGACCACTCCGGTCTCGTCGTCCACCTCCACCTCGGCCACGGTGCAGGCGTGGGCCTGGCAGGAGTCCGGGTCCATCTCGCCGGTCTCCGGGACGGGGTAGCTCCGCTCCTTGAGGAAGATGCCCCGTCCGGAGATGGTCTTCCCCTGGTCGAAATGCGCCGCCATGGCGACGTCCTGGACGTGGATCTTCGTGTCCGGACTGCCCTTGAGGTGCACGTATCCGGTGCCGTCGGTCTCCAGGTCGCCGGCGTCGACCTCGAGCTCGTCGGCAGCGACCTGGAGCATCACCTCGCGGGCTTCGCGAGCGGCCATGATGACGGCGTTGCCGACGCGATGGGTGCCGCGGCTGGCGAAGGTGCCCATGCAGTGCGGGCCGGTGTCGGTGTCCGCGGTGTCGATGATGACGTTCTCCATCGGGATGCCGAGGGTCTCCGCCGCGCACTGGGCGACGACGGTCTTGAGGCCCTGCCCGAGGTCCACCGACGAGAGGGTGACGACGAAGCCGCCCGTGGTGGTCGCGTGGATGAGGGCCTGGGAGGGGTCCCCGCCCAGGTTCATGCCGGTGGGGTAGTTGACGGAGGCGTATCCGCGGCCGTGGAGGAGGGTCATGATCGGGCTTCTCCCGGGGTGGACGAGGACAGGGCCAGGTACTCCTCGGGCAGGTCGTGCCCGACGAGGGCGGCCGCCCGCTGGATCACCTCGATGAGGGCGGTGCCGGAGGCGACCTTGCGGTGCGCCTTCATGTCCCCGTCGCGGTAGGCGTTGATGAGCCGGAACCGCAGCGGATCGATGTCGAGTGCGCGGGCGATCCGGTCCATCTGGGACTCGATGGCGAAGTCGGCGATGGTGACGCCGAATCCGCGCATCGCGCTCGACGGCGTCCGGTTGGTGTAGACGCAGTGGCAGTCCGCGTAGACGTTCGGGATCGTGTAGGGCCCGGGCAGATGTGCCGCTGCCTTCGTCGTTCCGTACGGTGAGTGGCGGGAGTAGGCGCCGGCATCGACATAGAGCATGATCTTGCGCGCGACGATGCGGCCGTCGTCCAGGACGCCGTCCTTGATGTAGATGCGCTCCGCCGCTCGCGGCGACGAGACCTGCATCTCCTCCTCGCGCGTGTAGACGAACTTGACGGGCCTGTTGGTGAGCGCGGCCGCGATGCAGGCCAGCGGTTCCACCATGACGTCGACCTTGCCGCCGAAGCCGCCGCCGACCGTCCCGCCCTTGACCCGGAGGTCGGTGAACGGGCGGTCGAGGATCAGGGCCGTGTTGTCAAGCGTGAAGAACGCGGCCTGGGTGTTGGTGTGGATGATGAGCCTGCCGTCCGCCTGCGGAACGACGACGCAGCCGGTGGTCTCCGTGGGCGCGTGCTCGATCGGCGCCGAACTGTAGCGCCATTCGAAGATGCGGTCGGCCTGGGCGAAGCCCTCCTCGACATCGCCGAAGCGGATGCGCCGGGCGTGGTGGCCCTCGTAGACGAAGAAGTTCGTGCCGGCCTGCTTGATGACCGGCGCGTCCGGGGACATGGCCTCTTCGACGTCGAAGACGGCCGGCAGCGCGGTGTAGCCGACCTTCACCCGGGCGGCGCCTTCGATCGCGGCGGCCTCGGAGTCGGCCACAACGGCCACGATGGGTTCTCCCGCGTAGAGGACGCGGTCTTCGGCCAGCACGGGCTCGTCATTGGGCTCGATCCCGATGAGCCGCAGCACCGTGTACCAGTTGGCCGGGACGTCCTTGTAAGTGATGACGCGAAGCACTCCCGGCACCTTCGACGCCTCGGAGATGTCAACGCTGTCGATGCGGGCGTGATGGTACGCGGACCGGTGGATCTTGACATGCGCGAGGTCCGGGAAGGTCCGGTCCTCGAAGAACTCCGTCCGGCCGGTCACGTGCCCCAGCGCGTCGGAGCGCGGAACCGTGGTTCCGATGACGTTGAAGCCGGACGTCCGCTCGCTCTTGAAGAACTCCCCGTCGATCGGGTTGACGCGCGCCATCAGACCCGCGCCTCCGCACTGGCCCGCCGGGTCGCCGCGGCGTCCCGGATGGCGCTGACGATCGGTTCGTAGCCGGTGCAGCGGCAGACGTTCCCGCTGATCGCCTCGTTGATCTCGTCGTCCGTCGGGTCCGGATTCCGCTCCAGCAGCGCCTCCGCCGACATGATCATCCCTGGTGTGCAGAACCCGCACTGGGTGGCGAAGCCATCGACGAACGCCCGCTGGACGTCGCTGAGCGTCCGCCCGTCCGCAAGACCTTCGACCGTCCCGACCTCGGCACCGTCGACGGCGACGGCCGGAACCAGACACGACACCACGGGATCTCCGTCGAGAAGGACGGTGCACGATCCGCACGCCCCTTGCGCGCAGCCGCGCTTGGCGCCCATCAGGCCGAGGTGCTCGCGCAGCGCGAGGAGCAGGGTCGTCTCGGGCTTGGCCATCAGCGCCTTGTCCACACCGTTGACCTTCAGATTCACGATCTTGACCGTCATGGCGGCTCCGCTTCAGTGGCCGAGCAGTGCCCGGCGGAGGTGGACGGGGAAGACTCTGGTGCGGTACCAGGCGGACGCGTAGGCGTCGTCCATCGGCGCGATCTCACCGAGGCCGGCCTCGGCCGCCGCCTGCACGGTCGCCGCGGTCAGCGGTTCGCCAAGCAGGGCCGCCTCCACAGCCTTCGCCCGCTGGGCCCTGGGGCCGACACCCCCAAGACCGACGACGATGCGGGTGACGACCCCCTCCGTGACCGTGATGGTGGCCGCGACCGTGACGATGGACGCGGAGTTGAAGCGCCGCCGAGCGGCCTTCACATACTTGAAGTCGCCCGGCGCGGGCAGTTCGAAAGCAACATCGGTGACCAACCCAACGGAAGCCTCACCCGCGACGAGGTCCTCCACGGAAACCTCACGCGTCCCGGTCTGATCGGCAACGGAGACCCGTGCGCCCAGGGCGATAAGAGCGACCGCGAGATCACCATGCGGCTGACGGGCGAACAGGTTCCCCCCGACCGTCGCGAGGTTCCGCACCGGAACCGAGGCGATCGACCGCACGACGGGCCAGAGGACGCCGAGCGACGCGTCCCGCTCCACCTGCGAGAGGGTCGTCGCCGCCCCCAGCCTCGCCGTCGTCCCGGAGACCTGGACGGTCCCGAGCCCCACGCGGCGCAGGCATACGAGCTCGGTCGGCGGCGAAGCGTGGTCGTTGAGCCAGGGCATCAGGCCGGTACCGCCCGCCATGACCTTCGCGCCCGAGGCCATCAGGCTCAGGGCGGCGGTCACGTCGTCGGGCACATGAACCTCGGTCAGCATGCGCACCCCTTTATCGATATCGATAATCACCGTAAGACGTCTCACTATGCTGGTCAACAGCACATCTGCCAGCCGTCGACCGGGATGGCCGCGAGGACGCAATTGGAGGACGGTGCGTGACCACCGAAGCACGAGGCGGCAACACCCCCGCGCCTCGTCAGCCGAAGCCGCTTCTGAGCGCGAACATCCGGGACGGCCTGGTGGAGCTCATCGTGTCGGGCCGGCTCAAGAGCGGTGAGCGCCTCGTCGAGACCAAGATCGCCGCGGACTTCGGGACGAGCCAGGCGCCCGTCCGCGAAGCACTCCGGGAGCTCGAAGGACTGGGCCTCATCAAGAGCTCGCCCCGCCGGGGCCGGCACGTGCTGCCGTTCGTCGAGCAGACGATCCGCGAGGCGTACGTCGTCCGAGCCGCACTGGAGGAGGCCGCGACACGGCTGGCCCTGCTCAACGGCCGGCTGCCCCTAGACGCCATGCACGGTGACGTCGAAGACATGTACCGCTGCGCGGAAGTAGAGGACGTCCGGGCCATGGGCCTGGCCAGCACAAGGTTCCACCGCCGCGTCGTGGTAGCCAGCAACAACTTCCTCCTGGAACGCGCCTGGGAGGGCTTGCAAATCGAGGCGAGAACGGCCATCGCCCTAGTAGTGACCGACTCCGACCTAACCCACGTCGCCGACGAGCACAAGGAATTGCTGCAGGTCCTAGAACAAGGAGACCTGGAAGCAGCCTGCATGCACACGCGCAAGCACCAATGGGCCTACGCAGACCTCCCCCACGACATGCACGGCGCAGGCTGAACCCGAAGTAGCCACAGGCCCAGACCAGTCACCGCCACCACCGGACACGGCGACCGCAACCGTGGGGCGCAACGACCCCAGCCACCACACCAGCCCCGCAACAAGGCCAAGCGTCGCGATTGCGAGCGAAGCCAGGTTCGAGCGAAGCAAGAACCTGATCGACGAGAGAGCCGCTAGGCGACCCGAGTCGATGCAGCAATCGCACTTTTGTTTTTGGTTCGGCGCCCCCAAGGCGCCGAACCAAAAACAAAAAAAAGAAATACAGCAGGCACCTCTCCGGATGAGGTGCCTGCTGTGGCGGGGTTCGGACGAACCGGGCCTTGCGGTCCGGGTCAAGGCTTCGCCCAGAGCCCCGGGCTTTCTTTTTTTGTTAGAGCAAGGCGGTCATGAGGTGCCGGCGATCACTTCCGTTTC
>NZ_SMKY01000286.1 GCF_004349235.1 Actinomadura darangshiensis
CGCTCCCCCGCGCGAGACCGAGGACCTCCCCACCGCCCGGCCCGGCAACGCACCGAGGCCGAGTCCCGCACCACTGCGCGACGCCTCCCGCCAGCCCGTCACGACCGAACCGGCTCGCCCCGACGACTCACCGCCCGTCACCGAAACGCCGCGGGAAGACGCAGCGCCCCCGCTGCGCCCCACGGCGACGAACGACACCGTCCAGCGGCCCGACGCGGTGCAACCGAGCGAACCCGCGCGGCAGCACGACGTGGCGCAGCCCCGCGAGGCCGCCCAGCCACGCGAGACGGCGAGCACTGCGGAAGTTGCGCAGCCGGCCGGAACGCCCCAAGCCGGCGCGGCCACCGAGGCGGCCGAGACCGCACCGGAGCACGACGCGGCGCGAGAAGACACGACCGCTCAGGCCCGCGAAACGGCGGACGCGACCGAACCCGCGCAGCCGGTCGACGTGGCGCAAGCAGACGACACCGCGCGCGAGGACACACCGGCACAGCCGCCCGCCGCAGCGCGGCCCGTCCAGCAGGACGACGCCTCGCAGGAGAGCGAGGCCGCCCACTCGCCCGCCGCGGCCCAGGCGAACGAAGGCGCGCAGTCCGACGAGGTCGGCCGGCCGGAGGACGCGGCGGAAGCGGACGAAAGCGCCCAGCCGGTTGAGGGCGCGCGGGAGCGCGACGCCGCATCGGTCGGCGAGTCGCATGACATGCCGCACGAGGACGAAGCGGTCGGTTCCGAGGAAGCGCCCCAGGTCCAGGACGCACCGGATGACGAGCGCGAAACCGTCCACGCCGGCACCGGCGTGGCGGACGACGCGGCTTCGGCGGATGAGACCGCGGCCAAGGAGCGCGACGCGGACGAGACCGGCCGGCCCGAGACGCCTGCGGCGGACGATCGGGAGAGCAGGCCCGCCGCGGCCAGAAAGCCCGCGGCACCGCAGCGGCAGGGGTCGCGCGCGCCGGCCAAGAAGAAGCCGGCGAGCCGTCCCTCGATGCCCGCCGCCCAAGACAAGCCCGCCGCCGCCGCGGCGGCGAACGGCGAACCGGCCGCAGCGCAGCGACCGGCTCGGCGACGCAAGCCCAAGGGCAAACGCGCATCCGTCCCGTCCTGGGACGAGATCATGTTCGGCGCACGCCGACCCGAGTAACGGCCGACCGTCCAACGAAGGCGTCAACCAGCCCGGGCGGAAGCGGAGGTCACGTTCGCTCCTGCTTGGGGGGTTCCAGGAACGGGGTCAGCCAGGCGGGGGTTATGGCGGCGGCCAGGGCTATGGCGTCCGGTTCGGACATGTCCGTGGCCGAGTAGCCGCCTTCGCCTGCGCCCACGGCGGCGAACAGGGTGGCCAGGCCCAGTCTTCGTTGGAAGAGGGTGCGGCGGATGCGCCAGCCGACGATCGCGCTGTGTTCGACCACGACCTGGCGGCGGCGCAGGGCGCCCGAGCGGACGCTGAGGCGTTCGCCGTCCGTGGCGTGGCCCAGCTGGCGGTAGCGGTCCAGGCCAAGGGGGACGGCCAGGACGGCCAAGGCGCCGCATACGTAGGCGACCCAGGGTTGACCGGCGAGGACGGCCAGGACGGCGACGCCGGCCGGAGGTGCCACAGCGCGGATCACGCGGCGGCTCCGGGCGGCCTCCGGGTGCGGTTTCAGCGGGCCGGGGATGGCGCCGACGACGCGGGAGGCCAGGGACTCGGCGGCCGGCCGGGGGGCGGCGGGCAGGAGCCGGCCGCGGTGGGCGGCGTCGCCGAGGCCGGTGATGAGGGCGCCCAGGCGGGTCACTCCCGCCATGCGTTCGAAGGGGTTGTCGGTGAGTTCGACGCCGCGCAGGCGGCGGCGTTCGAGGGAGACGCTGCGGCGGGTGACCAGGCCGCGTTCGGCGACGATGGAGCCGTCCCGCTCGCGGACGGTGAAGTCCCAGTTGAAGAGGGTGAAGACGATCACCGACATGACCGGCATGGCGACCAGCATCACGATGATCAGCGCGAGCACGAGCGCGGTGGGCAGGCCGACCACGTCGTGGCCGACGTTCGCGACGCGCTCCCGGGTGATGAGGCCGAGGTCGTCGCCGAGGTTGTAGACGGTGCCGAGGAGGCTGCCCGCCAGCGCGAACGGCGTCAGCAGGTAGGCGCCGCTGAGCGGGGCGTACACGTACCAGCGGCGCCGCATGCGGCCGAGCACGCGCTGCGGCGGGGCCGGGAGGTCGCGGGTGAGCAGGACGCGGCGGAGCCGTTCCGCCTCGTGCCGGGAGACGGCGTTGAGCTCCCCTTCGCCGCCGTCCGCTCCGGCGTCGATGTGGACGATCGCCAGGCCGAGCAGCCGGTGCGGCAGGGACGCGCTGATGTCCACGCCGCGAATGCGGTCGCGCGGGATGCTCTTGACCGACCGCCCTACGAGCGCCCGCCGCAGTTCGATTCGGTCATTGTGCAGGACGTAGGTGAAGGTCACCCAATTGGCGACGTGGAAGACCAGCCCGAAGGCCAGGCCCGCGAGGGTGAAGTAGAACGCCGTGGACATCCCGCCGACGAGCAGGCCGGTGGCGCCGGCGGCGAGGAGGGCGGCCAGCTCGCGGACGGCGCCGACGATGAACGTGAGCGGATGCAGCCGGAGGCTCACGTGGCGTCGTCGCGGAGGTCGTGCGCGCGGTGCGCGAGGTCTTCGGCGAGGCGGGTGGCCACGTCCACGGGCAGGCCGGACACCTCCGAGGAGCCGGTGTGGGAGGCGGTGTTGACCTCGATGGTCGCGAGGCCCAGCAGGCGCTCGATCCAGCCCTGCTTGCTGTCGACGGTCTGGATGCGCCCGACGGGGACCAGCAGCCATTCGCGGCTGAACCAGCCCGTCCGCGTGTAGACGACGTCGGCGCTGACCTCCCAGCGGTGGACACGGTAGCGCCACACGGGCGCGACGGTCACCATGAGCAGCCCCGCGATGCCGACGATGTAGGGCAGCAGTCCGACGCGACCGGTCAGCCAGCCGGGCAGGGCGTCCCAGCCGGAGTCGCCGAGCCAGGCGGCGACGCCCAGGGCGAGGCCGAACGCGAGGCCCCACACCAGCAGGTATTCGATGGCCCAGTGCGCGATGGCGCGGGGCGAGACGCGGTGTGCGGGCGGCCGCAGGCGCGGCGGGTGCGGGCCCCCGCCGTCCCTGTGGTGACTGCGCCGCACCGACGTCACACCGTGAGTTTAGAACGCCGGAGGCACCCTCCCGTTGACGCGCGGCGCCGGAACCCCGGATCCGGCGGCACGATCGCGCTCCCGCGGGCGTTTTGTCAGTGGCGGCTGCGATGGTGAGGGCGCGCCTCACGTCGTTGCCGGCGTCTTTGCCAGGGGCGGCGGAAAAACTGGATGCGCATCACCCGGACACCGCATATTTTGGCTGGTTCCCCGGTCAGCGGGGCACAGACGTCCGGCAACCGATCACTAGGAGATCACATGGCCTACGCGATCCAGGCCGAGGGCCTGGAGAAGCGGTTCGGTGAGACCAGGGCGCTCGCCGGCGTCTCCCTCACCGCCGAGCCCGGCACCGTCCTCGGCGTCCTCGGGCCGAACGGCGCGGGCAAGACGACCATGACCCGGATCCTCGCCACGCTGATCGAGCCGACCGGCGGCAGCGCCCAGGTCGGCGGGTTCGACGTGGTGAAGGACGCGCACAAGGTGCGCCAGCTGATCGGCCTCACCGGCCAGTACGCCGGGGTCGACGAGATGCTCACCGGCACCGAGAACCTCGTCCTGATCGGACGGCTGCTCGGCATCGCGCGGAAGGCGTCCAAGGCGCGCGCCGCCGAGCTGCTGGAGCGGTTCCAGCTCACCGAGGCCGCCGAGCGCCCGGCCAAGACGTACTCGGGCGGCATGCGGCGCCGCCTCGACCTGGCGGCGAGCCTGGTCGGAAGCCCGCAGATCCTCTTCCTGGACGAGCCGACCACGGGCCTCGACCCGCGCAGCCGGAACGGCCTCTGGGACATCGTGCGCGGCCTGACCGACGACGGCGTCACCGTGCTGCTCACCACCCAGTACCTGGAGGAGGCCGACCGGCTGGCCGACGACATCATCGTCATCGACCGCGGCGAGGCCATCGCGCACGGCACGTCCGACATGCTGAAGGCGCAGGTCGGCGGGCAGGTGCTGGAGGTCCGCCCGGTCAACGCCCCGGACGTGGAGACGGTCGCGAAGATCGTCGGGGAGCTGGCGGAGGCCGTCCCCGAGGTCCGCGACGACCTGGTCAGCGCGCCGATCACCGACCCGGAGCTGATGCCCGCCGTGGTCCGCCGCCTCGACGACGCCGGCGTGGCCGTCGGCGAGCTGTCGCTGCGCAAGTCCAGCCTGGACGAGGTGTTCTTCGCCCTCACCGGCCACCACACCGACGACATCGACGCCGAGGCCGGCGAGCTGGAGAAGCAGGCCGCCGGCAAGGAAGGGGCGTCCGCATGACCACCGCGACGCTTGCGCCGCAGAACCTGTCCAAACGGATCGCTCCGGCCACCGCCGTGCGCAACACGGCCACCCTGGCGTGGCGCAACCTGGTGCAGATCAAGCACAACCCGATGGAGCTGCTGGACCTGTCCATCCAGCCCATCATGTTCGTGCTGCTGTTCGCCTACGTGTTCGGCCCGGCGATGGCCGGCAGCGTCGAGGCGTACCTGCCGGTCGTCATTCCGGGCATCATCGCGCAGAACGCCCTGTTCGCCGGGATGAGCACCGGGTTCGGGCTGAACACCGACATCACCAAGGGGGTGTTCGACCGGTTCCGGAGCCTGCCGATCGCGCGCAGCGCCCCGCTCGCCGGGCGGATCATCGCCGACACCGTCAAGCAGGCGTGGTCGATGCTGATCCTGCTGGTCGTCGGGTTCGCCATCGGCTTCCGCATCGAGACGAACGTCCTCGCCCTCATCACCGCGTTCGTCCTGCTGCTGAGCTTCGCGATCCTGTTCTCCTGGACGGCGGTCTACATCGCGATGAAGGTCAACGAGCCGGAGAAGGTGCAGATCTTCGGCTTCGTGGTGATCTTCCCGCTGAGCTTCCTCAGCACCGCGTTCATCCCGACGACCAAGGGGATCCCCGGCTGGCTGGCGTTCTGCATGGACAACAGCCCGGTGACGCAGCTGGTGGAGGCGATGCGCGGCCTCCTGGTCGGCGGTCCCGTCCTCGAACACGCCTGGGTCGCGCTGGCGTGGGGCGTCGGCATCTCCCTCGTCTTCGCTCCCCTGTCCCTGCGCGCCTTCAAGAAGCGCGCGTGATCTCACGCGCCTGATCTCACGGGTTCAGGGCGAAGTCGTCGAGGACGTCCTGGAAAGTGCGGGTCTGGCCGCGGGCGTAGGCGTTGGCGAAGGAGGCTTCGCCCAGGTCGGCTCGGGTGGCGGCCTCGATGGCGATGACGTCGGGGAGGGAGAGGTCGCGGGTGCCGCGCAGCGCGTCGGCGGTGCCGAGGAGCTCCGCGGCGCGGACGGGGTCGCCGAGGACACGGGCGCGTTCGGCGTGCCCGGCGAGGACGTGGGAGAGGATCGGGTAGTCCTGCGCCTCGACGGCGCACCGCAGCGCCTCGTCCAGCCGTGCGGTGCCCTCGTCCATGGAGCCGAGGGCGATGTCCAGCTGGGCGCGCGTGCAGAGGACCATGGCGCGGAACTGCGGTGGGCCCGGCAGGTCCTCGGTGAGCTCGTCGGCCTGGGACAGGCGGTTCAGGGCCTCGGCCGTGGCGCCGGAGCGGCGGGCGAACTCCCCGAGCTGGTAGTGCAGCGCGGCCAGCTCCTCCGGTCCGCGGGTGGCGCCCGGGTCGCGCATGGCGGCGCGGAGCATGGCCTCGGCCCGGTCCCGCTCCCCCATCAGGTCCAGCTCGTTCGCCAGCTTCATCCGGACGTGCAGGAGCCCGGCGGTGCCCCCGCCCAGCTCCGCGTTCAGGCGCAGCGCCTCCTCGTAGAGGGCGGCGGCGCCGGAGTGGTCGCCGCGCCGGCCGACGATCTCGGCCTGCGAGGTGAGCGTGAACGACAGGCCCCAGCGGTCGCCGGACTCGCGGAACGCGGCGAGCGCCCGCGCGAAGGCGTCCTCGATCTCGCCGATCCGCCCGAAGTTGTGCGCGATCTGGCCGCGGACGAAGTATCCGAGCCCCCGCACCCACGGGTCGGGATCGCTCAGCAGGACGTCGTTGTCCAGGACGGCGGCGCTGTCCCAGCCGACCACGTACAACCGGATGGTCTCCAGCATCAGCCGCAGCACCGGGTGCAGGGAGGAGCGGTCGAGCCCGGCGCAGATCTCCTGGGCCCGGGCGAGCCAGGCCGTGACGCGGTCGTCGCTCCGCTGGTTGTCGAGCGAGGCCAGCGCGGCGAGCGCGAGGGCGCGGGCGGTGGTCTGGTCGTCGGGGACGCCCGGCAGCGCGAGGATCTCCTCCAGGTTGTCGGCGCCGTCGCCGAGCCTGCCGTTCAGGAACCAGTACCAGCCGAGCGCCGCGCAGAACCGCATCGCCGGCGGCGCGTCCCCGGCGGAGATCGTCCAGCGCAGCGCGGCGGAGGTGTTGTCGAGCTCCGCGGTGAGGCGCCGCAGCCACGGCAGCTGGTCCGCGCGGTTCAGGTGCGGCTCGGCCTCCTCCGCCAGCCGGACGAAGTACTCGGCGTGCGCCCGCCTGGTCGCGGTCTCCTCGTCCGGCCCGGTGGCCGGTTCGGGAGCGGCCGGTTCCAGGGCGAGGCGTTCGAGGCCGTAGGCGCGGATGGTCTCCAGCATCCGGTAGCGGGGCTCGCCGCCGGCGTCGCCGACGGTCAGGAGCGACTTGTCGACCAGCGCGGTGAGGAGGTCGGGGATGTCGCCGGCGTCCAGACCGGGGCCCGCGCACACCGCCTCGGCGCTCTGCAGGGTGGCGCCGCCGGGGAAGACGGCGAGCCGGCGCCAGAGGACGCGTTCGGGGTCGTCCAGCAGGTCCCAGCTCCACTCGACGACGGCCCGGAGCGTCTTGTGGCGGGGCATGGCCGTGCGGCTGCCGGCGCTGAGGAGCCGGAACCGGTCGTCCAGGCGGAGGGCGATCTGGCCGGGCGTCATCGCGCGGAGGCGGGCGGCGGCGAGTTCGATCGCGAGCGGCATCCCGTCCAGCGCCCGGCAGATCCCCGCGACCCACCCGGCGTTGGCGCCGGTGACCGCGAACCCGGGTGACACGGCCGCCGCCCGGTCGGCGAACAGCCGGACGGCCGGGGAGGCCAGCGCCTCCTGCGGTCCGGCGGCCACCGGCGGCGGCTCCAGCGGCTCGACGGGCCAGAGCGTCTCCCCGGTGATGCCGAGCGGTTCGCGGCTGGTCGCGAGGATCCGGACGCCCGGGCAGCGCTCCAGCACCGCCTCGGCCAGTCCCGCGGCCGCGTCCAGCAGATGCTCGCAGTTGTCGAGGACCAGCAGCAGCCGGCGGCCGGACAGCGCGGCGACGAGCCGGTCCGCCGGGTCCGGCGGCGGCCCGGCGGTGATCGGCGGCGCCTCGCGGAGCCCGAGCGCGGTGAGCACGGCGGCCGGGACCTCGGCCGGTTCGGTGACCGGTGCCAGTTCGACGAGCCAGGCGCCGCCCGGCATCCGGCCGGCGACCCGCTCCGCCGCCTCCAGCGACAGCCGGCTCTTGCCCGACCCGCCGGGCCCGGTGAGCGTGACGAGCCGGGCCCGGCCCAGCAGGTCGTCCACCCGCCCGAGGTCGCCGTCGCGGCCGATGAAGCTGGTCAGCCGGGCCCGGAGGTTGCCCTCGGGCGCGCTCTCGGGCACCGGCGCGTGCGGCAGGTCCTGGCGGAGGACCGAGAGGTAGACGGCCTCCAGCTCGGCGGACGGGTCGACCCCGAGCCCGTCCGCCAGCGCGCGTTTGGCGGTCTCGTAACGGGCCAGCGCCTCGGCCTGCCGCCCGTCCGCGTACAGGGCCCGCATCAGCAGGGCGGTCACGGGTTCGCGCAGCGGGTCCTCGGCGGCCAGGGCCTGCAACTCGGGGACCAGGTCCGCGTGCCGGCCGAGGGCGAGGTCGGCGTCCAGCCGTTCCTCCAGCGCGGCGCGGCGCAGCGCGTCCAGCCGGGCGGCGGGCGCGTCCGCGAACCGCAACCCGGCGGCGCCGGCGAGCGCCGGGCCGCGCCACAGCGCGAGCGCCGCGCGGAGCCCGGCCGACCGCTCGGCGGGCGCGGCGGCGCGGCGCGCGTCCCGCACGCGGGTCTCGAAGTCGCGGGCGTCGACGGACCCGGGCGCCACGGCGAGCCGGTACGCCCCCGGCCGCGACTCGACCACGTCCCGCCCGATCGCGGCGCGCAGCCGCGACACGAGGGACTGCAGCGCGTTCGGCGCGCCCCGCGGCACCTCGTCCTCCCAGAGCGCGTCGATGATCCGCTCCGCCGGGAGCACCGCACCGGGGTCGAGGGCGAGCAGCGTCAGCAGCGCCCGCAGGCGGGCGCCACCGACCGCGACGGGCGCGCCGTCGTCCGCGGCGACCTCCAGGGGGCCCAGAATCCCGATGCGCACCCGATCATTTTGCAGTGCCGCGGGCGCGCTCGATCCCGTGCACGGCCGCCGGGGCGGAGGCGGGGCCGGTGGCGCGCCCGCACAACAGGACGCCCCGGCGGTCGGGGGACCGCCGGGGCGTCGTGCGCGCAGACGTCAGGCCGCGGACTCGGTGGCCTTGCTCTTGGCCTTGCCGCCGTCGAGGGCCGCCAGCTCGAAGTCGGCGCGCGGCTGCTCGATGGTGGCGAGCGAGATGGTCTCGCGCTTGAGGAACAGCGCGAGCGTCCAGTCCGCGATGACGCGGATCTTGCGGTTGAACGTCGGGACCATCGCGCCGTGGTAGCTGCGGTGGAAGAACCACGCGGGCCAGCCCTTGAGCTTGATGCCCAGCGGGTTCGCCACGCCCTTGTGCAGGCCGAGGCCCGCGACCGTGCCGAGGTTGCCGTGCACGTACGGCTTGAGGGTCTTGCCGCGCAGCGACCGGACGAGGTTGTCGCCGAGCACCTTGGCCTGCCGGACGGCGTGCTGGGCGTTCGGCGGGCAGAACATGCCGTCCTCGGTCAGGTCCGGGATCGCGGCGTTGTCACCGGCGGTGAACGCGCGGACGAGGCCCTCGATGGTGAGGTACTCGGTGCCCTTCACCCGTCCCTTCCCGTCCAGCGGGATGTCGCCGTGCCGGACGACCGGCGACGGCTTGACGCCCGCGTTCCAGACGAGCGTCCCGGCCGGGAAGCTGCTGCCGTCCGACAGCTCGATCTGCCCGCCGACCGCCGATTCGAGGAAGGTCTTCATCTTCACGGCGATGCCGCGGCCGCGCAGCTGCTCGGCGGTCCACCTGCCCATGTCGGGGCCGACCTCGGGCAGGATCCGGTCGGTGGCCTCGACCAGCATGAACCGCAGGTCCTGCGGGGTGACCTTGCGCATGTACTTGGTCGCGTCGCGGGTCATGTCCTCCAGCTCGGCGACGGCCTCGACGCCGGCGAACCCGCCGCCGACGAACACGAAGGTCAGCGCCTTGCGGCGCAGCTCCACGTCGTCGGTCGACTCGGCGATCTCCAGCTGCTCCAGGACGTGGTTGCGCAGGTGGATGGCCTCGCCGACCGTCTTCAGGCTGATGCCGTTCTCGGCGAGCCCGGGGATCGGCAGCAGCCGCGGCACCGCGCCGGCCGCCATCACCAGGTAGTCGTAGGAGATCCGCTCCGGGGGCCCGGCCAGCGGCTGGACGATGGCCCATCGCTCGTCGTGGTTCAGTTCGGTGACCCGCGCCTTGCGGACGGTGCACTTCGGCAGCACCCGGCGCAGCGGGACGACGACGTGCCGCGGGGAGATGTTCCCGGCGGCGGCTTCGGGAAGGAACGGCTGGTACGTCATGTACGAGTTCGGGTCCACGACGGTGACCTTCACCTCGCCCCGCCTGAGCTCGCGCTTCAGCTTCTTCTGCAGGCGCAGGGCGGTGTACATGCCCACATAGCCGCCACCCACGATGAGGATGTGGGGAGCGCCAGGGGTCCCCTCGGCGGTCCTGGCCATTGCGGCCTCCAATGTCACGGTCGGCTTGTGAAGACATTCACAAGCTAGCTGATGGAGCGTGCCCGGCACCAATCAATAACCATGAAAGAACCGATGAACTTCCGGTTCTGGTAAAGCGGAGCACTGGATCGCGTGTGAAACACGCCACTCCTTCCCATTTTTGCGGGTGGAACGGGGCAATGCACGCATGACGAAGGTCACAGGATGCGGCTCCGCAGGTCTCCGGCCCGGAGCCCGGCGAACGGCCCGTTCCACCCCCGGGGACGCTCTATGGTTGGGGCGGACCAGGAAGGGGGCGCCGGCGGCGGGACGCACGCGGCCGAGACGCGGGGCCGAGCTATCGGCGATCCGGCGGCGCGCGGCGTACGATCTCGCCCGGGAGCGTATCGATGATGAGCAGAGACCGGCGTCCGATCCCGGCCGCGGTGGGCGCCCTCGCGCTCGCCGGGGTGCTGGGCGGCTGCGGGCTGATCGGCCAGCCCCAGAACAAGAGCGCCGAGCTGTCGGAGTGGTTCACCGTGACCAGCCCCGTCTTCCGCGATGGGCGCGACTTGCCCCCGAGGTACGGCTGCACGACGTACCCTGGCGGAGGCGGCAAGACCCCGCCGCTCCGGTGGTCGGGCACGCCGGCCGGGACGAAGTCGTTCGCGATCGTCATGGACGACCCGGACGGCTCCAGCGGCGCCTACGTCCACTGGGTGATCGCGGGCATCGACGGGACGGTGAACGAGCTCGTCGAAGGTGCCCGGCTGGACAGGACCGTCGAAGGGTTGACCACAGGCAAGAAGGCGGGCTACGCACCGCCGTGCCCGCCCAAGGGAGAGCGGCATCGGTACCGGTTCACCATCTACGCGCTGGACGACCCGGCACCGTTCCAGAACGGCGCCGCACTGAAGGACTCGCTCCCCGCCATCGCCGAGCACACGATCGGACGCGGGCGGATCACCGGGAACTTCGGCGGCGAGCAGGCGCGTTGACCGTGGAGCCACTGAGCTCAGGGTCAGGGCGGACCCCTCGGGGGGTTGTAGCCAACAGGGGTGTGCGGGTCGGCGAGGTTGGCCGATCGGTACGCGCCGTGTGAGGGTAAATGTGCGCGAAGGGTGTGACAACGGTCATAGCGGTCGGACACAATCGGGGTAAGCCGAGGCGGCGGAAGCCCGACGACATCCGGACGCCGGCGACAAACGGGACGGACCCGCGGTCCGCGCCGGCAACTCTCGCCGGGCCAAGGCATTGGGTGGTGGCATGACTTCTTACATCGTGGTCTTCGGCCTCATTGTGGTCGTGGTCCTCGTGGTCGTCCTCGTGGTCCTGGGCGTGCGGGCCAGCAGGGCGGGACGCGACGACGACGACTGGATGGACGACGAGCCGCAGCAGCCGCGCGGCCGCCGTGGAGTCCCACCGCAGGAGCAGCCCATGGGCGGCCAGGACGAGTACGGTCCCGGCCCCGGCTACAACGACGGGTACGACGAGGGATACGACGACGGCGGCTACGACCGCGCGCCCGAGCCCGTCCCCGACCGCCGCGTCGCCGGCGGCCCGCTCGCCGCTCCCACCTCCGCCCCGGCCCCGCCG
>NZ_SMKY01000287.1 GCF_004349235.1 Actinomadura darangshiensis
CCTCCACGCCTACACACTCCCCATCCCAGAACTGGCGACCCGCGTCCGCGCCGTCTTCGCCAACGTCCTGGCAACACGCGAAGGGCGACTCGCCGAACTCACGGTCGCGGCCATCCTCCTACAGGCCGCCGACCGCGACCCCGTCCACGCCGCTCTGGCCCCCCACGTCCGAGAACACGCGCAACGCCTGCTGGGGCACCAGCACGGCTTCTAGGGGCCCGGAGCGCAGCAGCGCGCCGCTGATCGGCGCCGAGGGCGAGTACGTTCCGGACGGGATCGCCGCCCCCGAGGGCACATTCGCCGGACGGGACTGGCACAGCAAGCCCGATGGGTGGTGCTGGTCCTGTAGGTGACCTCCGGCCGCAAAGGGGCCGAGCGCGACCGCGGGTCGAAACGCCGGGGCTACGCCCACAGCACCTCGGCCACGCTCGGCGACGACCTGACCATCCCCGAACCACTCGAAGGCGTCCTCCCGACCCGCGGCTTCTGAGCCGCACGTCCCGCCAATACACCTTCGGCGTCGCCCACGACGGCAAGCCAATCGTCCTCAGCGCTGGACGGCGGGGTGCCGTGCGGCTCAGGGCAAGGGGGTCCCTGGGCTGTCCATGTTCCAGGTGGTGGGCAGGGAGTTCCCGCAGACGGCGCAGACGTAGTTGTCGTCTTTGACGATGTTGCGTTGGCGGCATTGGCTACAGCGCCGGAACACGATCGGGTGGGTGAACTCAGGAGGATGGTCAAGGCCGGCTCGGTCGAGGGCGGCCGCTACGGCCGGCCAGGAGGACGGGTCAGGGCAGTAGCCGGTCGACTGGTTGCTGATCTCAGTGACCGTCCAGGTGCCGCGGCTTGAGGCGAAGCTGATCTCGCCCGCGCCCAGTACCGGTTCGCGGCCCGCGCAGGCGACGTGCTCGCTGCGTTGCGGTGCGAGGCGCAACGTCCCGGCGAGGTCGATGACGTAGGTGAAGGGCTCTTCTGGGTCCTGCGCGGTCTGCCGGGTCAGCCAGGCGGAGAGGTCGTCGTGCGAAGTGATCGGATGCCCGCGGCGGTCCGGCCGCGCCTGGTCGAAGATGTCGGCGGGGCCGACGTAGCGGTATTCGCGTGGGCCCAGGAGGTTCAGCGCCGCGGCGAAGGCCGAGAAGGTCGGTGTGACGGTGCGCCATGCGTATTGGCGCGGGTCGGTGAAGAGGTCGCTGGCGACCACGCGGGGATCGGACGTGCTGGTGCGATAGTCCAGAGCGATCGCAACGTCATCACCAGCATGCCGGTTGGTGGCGATAAGGAAGGCCAGATCGACGTCCAGCCAAGGCAATTCCACGGGGGCGGTGGCGGTCCTGCCCCGCTTGAGCCGGAACATTGTTGCGGCGGCCTCATCGTCTGTCAGTAGAAACCGTGACTCCCTGCGTATCTCGTCGTAGTCGATGAGGAAGTCCAGGGGGTCATCGAACCAAGGCATGATCTGGCGCAGCACGTCGTCGCCCGGATTCCGCCATTGCCCTGTCTCCAGCAATTTCACGAGGAGGGACGGTAATGCCAGTCCCCGAATGCGCGTGAGTTCTCCACTGGGCTCAGCGTCGGCGGCACGGTCCACGCGACCGATCCTGTCACGCCGGTCAGGTAGGGCGTCTGCGTAGTCCGGCGAGGGCCGCGTCGAGGATCGGCTGTCGGTACTGGGGGGTGCCGGGGATCTTCGCGATGGCGACGACCATGTCGAGGATCTGGTCGAGATCGAGTCCGGGGTCGATCTGGTGTGCGTCCTGGGCGGCGGTGAGCAGTGGCCGGCCGGCGGTGAGCATCCGGCCACGGGTGTCGAAGACGGGGTTGCTGGTGTCGGTGTGCTCGACCAGCGCGATGACGACCGGCCGCTTGGTGGTGACGTATTGGAAGAACCGGCGGAGCCAGGTCGCGAGGCGTTCCGCCGGGCTGTCGCCCTCGACTGTCGCGGCGGTGGCGCAGACCTCGTCGACCTCGTCGACCAGGAGTGCTTCCAGGAGTTCGTGGCGGCTCTCGAAGTTGCGGTACAGGGTCGCGGGGCTGACCCCGGATCTCCGGGCGACCTCGGCCATCGATGTCTCGGGCCCGGTCGCGGCGAAGGCGGCGCGGGCGGCGTCCATGATCCGCTGGCGGTTGCGGACCGCGTCGGCCCGCTTCGAGGGCGACGGCGGATGGTCGGTCATGCGGGCGTCCTTGCGTAAGTGAACAGGGTGTTCGTATTATCTGAACACCCTCTCCGTTTCTGCGGAGACTCTATCGCCTCGGTCCAAGGATCCACCATGAGCACGTCGAACGCCCCTGCCGACCGGCCCGGTCCGACGCCGCGTCCCGTCCACCGCCGGCTGGTGCTGGCGATCTGCTGCCTCAGCGTGGGCGTGACCGGCATCAACCTCACCATCGTCAACGTGGCGCTCCCGTCGATCAGCAGGGACCTGCACGCCTCGCTCAGCAGCCTGCAGTGGACGGTCTCGACCTACTCCCTGGTCATGGCCTGCCTGCTGATGCCGTCCGGCTCGATGGCCGACCGCTTCGGCCGCAAGCGGATCTTCCAGCTCGGGCTGGCGTTGTTCTCCCTCGGCTCCCTGCTGTGCGGCCTGGCACCCGGCGTGGGATGGCTGATCGCCTTCGTCGGCGTGCAGGCGGTGGGCGGCTCGATGCTCAACCCGGTCGCGATGTCGATCATCGTCAGCGTGTTCACCGACCGCGGCGAGAGAGCACGAGCGATCGGTGTGTGGGGATCGGCGATCGGGATCACCATGGCGGCCGGGCCCGTGCTCGGCGGCCTGCTGGTCAGCGGCACCGACTGGCGGTCGGTGTTCTGGATCAGCGTCCCGATCGGGATCGCCGCCTTCGCGCTCGCCCGCACGTTCGTCCCCGAGTCCAAGGCCACCCGGGCCCGCACGTTCGACCCGTTCGGCCAGGCGCTGATCGTCGTCCTGTTCGCCTCGATCATCGCCGCGACGATCGAGGGCCCCCGCCACGGCTGGGCGGACCCCTGGATCATCGGGCTCATCGCGCTCGCCGTCGTGGCCCTCATCGGGATCCTCATCATCGAACCGCGACGATCCGAGCCGCTGATCGACCTGCGGTACTTCCGCAGTCCTCCGTTCGCCGGCGCGAACCTGATCTCGCTGATGATGACGGCCGGCCTGGGCGGATTCCTGTTCCTCAACACCCTCTACCTCCAGGACATCCGCGGCTACAGTCCGCTGCACGCCGGAGTGATGATCATCCCGATGGCCGTGGGCCAGGCCGTCGCCGCCAACCTCTCCGGGCGACTCGTCGCCGCCCGAAGAGACCGCCTCCCCCTCACGCTGGGCGGTGCGCTCCTGGCCACCGGCGCCTTCCTCCTCGTCACCCTGACCGCGCACACCGACAACGTCCACCTACTGCTCGCCTACGCCGTCTTCGGCCTCGGCGCGGGCATGATCAGCCCGCCGGTCAGCCACACCGCCGTCTCCGGAATGCCACTCGACCAGGTCGGCGTCGCCGGAGCGCTCGCCGCCAGCGCCCGCCAGTTCGGCAGCGCCATCGGCGTCGCCGTCACCGGCTCGATCGTGGCCACCACCAACGCCGGGTTCGTCCGCTCAAGCCACCCCGCCTGGGTCGTCATCGGAGGCTGCGGCCTCGCCGTGCTCGCCCTCGGCGTCACCTCCACCAGCAACTGGGCCAAGGCCGCCGCCACCCGCAACGGCCAACGCCTCGCCACCACCCCGATCCCCGGGCGGGTCAGCCGGGGGCCTTGCGGCTGAGGTGCTCCCAGGTGCGGTATTCGGCCGTGCGGGCCTCGTCCATCTGCTGGACGAGGTCGTAGGACGCGCTGCCGACGATCAGGCGCAGCGGCGGGTCCGGCAGGTCGACCAGTTCCGTGAGCACTGGGGCCGCCGTGTCCGGGGACGGGCCGGCGTCCTCGCCCCACATCTCGGCCAGTTGGGTGCGCAGCGGCTCGTACTCGGGGAGCGGTTCGGTCGTGGTGGTGCCGCGCGTGAACAGGTCGGTGCCATACCCGCCCGGCTGGACGATCGTCACCTTGATCCCGAACGGGGCCACCTCCATGGCGAGGGCCTGGCTCAGCGAGTCGAGCGCCGATTTGCTCGCGGCGTAGAAGCCGGCGGACGCGAACCCGCCGCCCGTCCCCATCGTCGTGACCTGCAGGATGTGGCCTGAGCCCTGTGCGCGCAGATGCGGCACGACGGCCTGCGCCACCCAGACGGCCCCGAAGAAGTTGACGTCGAACTGGGCGCGGATCTGCTCCTCGCTCGCCTCCTCGACCATGCCGAGCAGCATCGCGCCGGCGTTGTTGACCACGACGTCGAGGCGTCCGAACGCCGCCCATGCCTCGTCCACCGCCTTCTGGACCGAGGCGCGGTCGGTGACGTCCAGCGTCAGCCGTACGAGACGGTCCGGGTGCGTGGTGGCTAGATCGGCGAGTGGGGTGAGGTCGCGTGCGGCGGCCACGACCCGGTCGCCGGCGTTGAGCGCCGCCTCGGTGAACGCCCTGCCCAGGCCCCTCGACGCGCCGGTGATGAACCAGACTCGGCCGGTTGTCATGTGTGGCTCCTTAGATGAGACGATACGGTCCGTCTCGTTAGGTGGAGTATGCGTGAGGCCGTGCCCTGTGTCAAGACGGACCGTCTCGTCTCGTTTGGTGTTATGCTCCCCGACGTGTCCGATCCCAGAAAGCCGAACCCCGCGCGGCGCAGTGAGCGGTCGCGGCGGGCTGTCCTCGGTGCCGCGCGCGAGCTGGTCTCCGAGGTCGGGTACGCCAAGGTGTCGATCGAGGCCATCGCGGCCCGCGCGGGCGTGGGCAAGCAGACGATCTACCGCTGGTGGCCGTCCAAGGGCGCGGTCATCTTCGACTCGTTCCTGGAGCTCAGCGAGGGCGAGGGCGAGGAGGGCATCCGGCTGCCCGACACCGGCGACTTGGGGGCCGATCTCAAGGCCGTCATGCGGGCGACCGTCGCCGAGTTCGCCGACCCGGCGTTCGAGGCGCCCATCAGGGCGCTCAATTTGGAGATCATCGCCGATCCCGCACTGGCGGACGCCTACCGCGAGAAGCTGGCCGGGCCCGTCGACGAGGCCAAGAAGGAACGGCTGCGCAGTGCCCAGCGGGCGGGCCAGCTGGCCGCGGACGCCGACCTCGACCTGGTACTAGAGGTGCTGTACGCCCCGCTCTACCAACGCTGGCTGCACCGGGCCGGCCCGCTGACACCGCAGTACGCGGACGCGCTGGTCGCGACCGTCCTCCGAGCCTTCGCGCCCTGAGCTCACTGGGCGGGGTCGAGGGTGGCCAGGGCCTTGTCCAGGGCTTCGGGGAGATTCAGGGCCGGGTCGTCCGACCAGCGGAGCATCAGGTCGAGCATGATGCCGAAGGCCGCGCCGGTCAGGGTGCGGACGTCGTCCTCGGGGCGGCCGGTCCGGTCGGCGAGGATGACGGTCACGGTGCGCATGGTGTCGATGAAGTTGCCGAAGGCCACGCCGCGGAGCGCCGGGACGGACAGGATCAGGACGGTCCGGTCGTGCCCCGCGGCCAGGTCATCCGGCGTGAAGGAGCCGAGGACGTCGCGCAGCGCGGCGCGGAGGGCCTGGAGCGGGGTCAGGTCCGGCGGCTGCGCCCGCAGCGACGCGAAGACCAGCGGGTCGGCCTCGTCGCTGATGACCAGGTCTTCCTTGGTGGGGAAGTAGCGGAAGACGGTGGTGTGGGCGACCTCGGCGGCCTGCGCGACCTGCTCGACGGTGGTCGCCTCGTAGCCGCGTTCGCGGAACAGGCGCAGGGCCTCCTTCTGGATCGCGGCCCGGGTCCTCGCCTTCTTCAGCTCCCGCAGGCCCTGCTTCGGCGCCATCACCCCACCTTTGGCTCAGTCCGAGAGGGAGCCTACCGGCGTCCGGTCGCGGAGGCCGTCGCCCTCGACGTCCACGTGCGGGAGGACGCGGCCGAGGCGGGTGGGGAGCCACCAGCCGGCGCGTCCGAGCAGCGCCATCACGGCCGGGACGATCGTCAGGCGGACGAGGAACGCGTCGAAGAGCACGGCGGCGGCGAGGGCGAAGCCGAACGACTGCACCATCGGGGTCGCCGACAGCAGGAACCCCGCGAACACGCTGATCATGATGATGGCGGCGGCGGTGACGACGCGGGCGCCGTGCGCGAGGCCGGCGACGGCGGCGTCGGTGGGGGCGGCGCCGCGGACGTGCTCCTCGCGCATCCGGGTGACGAGGAAGACCTGGTAGTCCATGGCCAGCCCGAACACCATGCCGATCAGCATGACCGGCAGCAGGTTCACGATGACGCCGGACGAGTGGACGCCGAGCGGGCCGTTCAGCCACCCCCACTGGAACACGGCGACGACCGCTCCGAACGTGGCCGCGACGCTGAGCAGGAAGCCGAGCGTCGCCTTCAGCGGCACCAGGATCGACCGGAACACGACGGTGAGCAGGAGGAACGCTAGGCCGACGACGACCGCGAGGTAGGGGACGAGCGCGCCCGCGAGCTTCTCGGACGTGTCGATGTCGATCGCGGTCTGCCCGGTCACCGCGACCGTGAGGCCGTCGCGGGCGCGGAAGCGGTCGCGGATCGTGTGGATGAGGTCCTCGGTGGCTTCGCTGGTGGGGCCGCTTCCGGGGACGACGCTGACCAGTGCCGTGTCGCCGGCCGGGTTGAGGACGGGTGGCGCGACAGCGGCGACGCCGTCCAGGGGCTTGACCTCGTGCGCGACGCGTTCCGCGGCGGCCAACGCGTCGCGGGGAGCCTGGACGACGAGGGTCAGGGGGCCGTTGATTCCGGGGCCGAAACCCTTTGCGAGCAGGTCGTATGCCTGGCGCTGGGTCGTCTCGGGCGGGGCGGTGCCGTCGTCGGGGAGCCCGAGCCGGAGTCCGAGCGCGGGAGTCGCCGCGACGAGCAGCCCGGCGATGGCCAGCAGCAGCACCATGACGGGATGGGACGTGACGAGCCGCCCCCAGCGGTGTCCCCACGAGGCGGAGGGACGGCGTCGCGCCAGGGCCCGGCGGCCCGCGAATCCGAGCAGCGCGGGCAGGAGCGTCAGCGCGACGAGCACCGCGACGGTCACGGTGAACGCGGCGGCCAGGCCGAGCTGGGTGAGGACGGGGATGTCCACGACCGCGAGTCCGGCCAGCGCGATGACGACCGTCAGGCCGGCGAACACGACGGCGGATCCGGCGGTGCCCGCCGCCCGCCCGGCCGCGTCGGCGGGCTCGCGTCCGTCCAGGACCTCCTGGCGGTAGCGGGAGATGACGAACAGGGCGTAGTCGATCGCGACGGCGAGGCCGAGCATGAGCGCGAGGGCCGGGGTGTCGGAGTTGAGCTCGGTGAACGCGGACATCGCGGTGATCACCGACACGCCGATGCCGATCCCGGTGGCGGCCGTGAGCAGCGGCAGCCCGGCGGCCACGACGGACCCGAGCGCGACGAGCAGGACGATCGCCGCGGCCGCGACGCCGAGCAGTTCCCCGGCGCCCTCGCCGGGCGGCGCCACCGCGTCGCCGCTCAGCTCCACGCGCACGCCGGGGACGGTGGCCGCCTCATGGAGCGCCTCCCGGTCGGCGTCGGTCAGTTCGTAGGCGGGGACGCGGTAGGCGATCTCGGCGAAGGCGGTCCGGCCGTCCGGCGAGACGGCGGCGTAGGGGTCGCCGACCTCGGCGACCTCCGGTGCCGCCTTGATGCGGGCGGCGGCCTGCCCGACGGCGGCCCGGGTCTCGGGGGCGGTGAGCGACGGCCCGGCGAACACGATCCGCGCGGCCGCCCCGCCCGCCGCCGGGAACCGCGACTCGACCAGGTCGTTCGCCCGCTGCGCCTCGGTGCCCGGGACGGAGAACGTGTCCGGCGCCGGTTCCGACAGGACGGCCGCGCCCGACACGGCGGCCACGAGCAGGCCCGTCCACAGCAGGACGACGAGCTGGCGCCGCCGGAAGCAGAACCGGCCCAGCCGGGCCAGCAGTACCGCCATGACACTCACTCCCTTTCGCTATGACGATAGGAAGTGTTAGTCAAATAGCGTAATCTGTCAACGTCCTGGAAACGCGAACGTGCCGCCGTCCGCGTGGGCGCGGAGGGCGGCACGTAGGCGCGCGGCCATGTCAGCGGCCGGGCGCGGCCCAGGGTTACACGGTGGTGTAGCGGGCGGTCTCCGCGTCGGCCTCGACGCGGCGCAGGCCCGCGTTCTCCAGGACGCGCGCGGACGCCGGGTTGGCCAGTTCCACGGTCGCGACGACCGCCTCGACGCCCGGTGCCGTCAGGGCGAACGCCACGATGGCGCGGGCGGCCTCGGTGGCGTAGCCGCGACCCCGGCGGGACTCGACGACGCCGTAGCCGAACTCGACGCGGCCGTCGCCGGGCGGCCAGAACAGGCCGATGGCGCCGGCCACCAGGCCGGTGGACCGCTCGATGATCTGCCGCTGGCCGAACGCGCCCAGCGCGGACGGGTTCTCGGCGATGAAGCCCGCGATGACGCGGTCGCCCTCGGTGGGGAAGTCGTCCGCCCAGTGGGGCCGGCGGTCGCCGGAGAGTACGGCGGTGACCTCGGCGGACGTCCACGGGCGCAGGACGAGGCGATCGGTGGTCAGATCGGATGATGAAGACACGTGAAGCTCCTGGTCGTGCTGGACGACCGGGCCGCGCTCAGACCGATGCGGCCCGGACAAGGGCATGCTGACGAAGGGCCTCGCGGGCCATATTCATCAACCTCCCTTGTCGCAGGAACCCGTGCAGGCTACTACGACGGGATGTAGGGCGGCGCCACGCCCCAGCCCCAGTGCGGCATCGGGGCTTCGAGGGGCGGCTTCGCGCCGGGCTGGGAGTTTTCGAGGGCGATGCGGGTGCCCCACTCGATGTAGGACGTGAAGGCGGCGCGGAATTCGGGGTCGCCGGGGAGGCCGACCTCGTCCGCCGCGTCCATCAGCAGCGTGACCCAGCGGCGGCGCTGCGCCTCGCTGATGCCCTTCCCCAGGTGCTGGCGCACCATGTGGTGGTAGCCGCCGCGCTCCCCGCTGTAGCGCTCGGGGCCGCGGAACACCTCGCCGAGCCAGGCCGCGACCCAGTGCGGATGGTCCGGCGGCATGTGCTCGAAGAGGGGGCGCAGCAGGTCGTCCTTGAGGACGTGCCCGTAGAAGACCTCGGTGAGGCGTTCGAGCGCCTCGCCGCCGCCCGCCCAGTCGTACATGGTCGGGACGGACGAGCCGGCGCCCCGCACCGGCGTCCGCTCGTAGTGCCGCATCTCCTCGATCCGCTGCACGTACGGCTTGATCTCGGCGAAGAACGCCGGGAAGTACTCGCCGCCCCGGAACCCCTGCATGTGGTCGTCGGCGGACGTCCAGCCGATCCGCAGGATGTAGGACGACGGCTCGTCGACGCACCTCGACAGTTCGTAGTCGACGCACTGGGGCGCGGCGGCGAGAGGAACGGAGGCCCGCGCGTAGGCGGCCTCGAACGCCTCCGCGTCCTGCGGGTCGATGCGGTAGCGGATGTACTCGACGATCATGGCGCCCCCAGGATGCGACCGGTCGGGTAATCACTGTAATCCTGTAATCACCCGACCGGAAGCCCGGAGATCAATCCTGGTGGGGAGTCCGGCGGAACCAGGCAATGGCGCCCGCCGCGATCGCCAGGACCAGCACGATCAGGCCGATCCAGAGCCAGCCCGACGAACCGCCCTCCGACGAGGCGGCCTTCGTCGCGGACGGTGCCGGGGCTGCGGGCTGCGCGGCGCCCGACGACCCCTTCACGGTGAAGGTGTAGCTGCCCTCCACCGGGTGGCCGTCCGAGGCCACGACGCGCCAGCCCACCGTGTACTTCCCGTTGGGCAGCGCACCGACCGCCTGCGTGACCTTGTTGTCGACCGCCTGGGCCGTCCCCGCCTGGTACGGCTTCCGCGACCCGTCGGTCACGACCACGCGCGGCAGCCGGACCGGGTCCGCATAGGTCAGGACGATCTGGGACGGTGCCGCGACCGCCGAGTCCTTGGCCGGGTTCGCCGCCGTCAGCGTGGTGTGCGCCGACGCCGGGGCCGCCGTCAGGGCGAGGGCCGCCGCGACGGCCGCGACACCGGCGGCGGCCCGGAGCGCTGCCCGGGTCATGCCCGGCTCCGCGCCCGGGTCAGGCCGTACGCGCCGACCGCGATGCCGATCACGCCGACGGCGATGCCGATGCCGCCGAGGAGCCGCGCCGTCCCGTCGTCGGACGAGGCGGTCGACGTCGCGGCGGCCGGCTTCACGTCGGCGGTCAGCCCGGCCTGCGCCGTGCTGCCCTCCGGGAGGAGCTTCAGCACCGGCGACGGGTGCTCCGGCTCGGCGGCGCCCTCGGCGGGAGCCTCCTCCCACTTGACGACCTCGCCGCCCGAGTACGTCTGGTCGGCCTTGAACACGAGCTGGTCGGTGTCGGTCGGCAGCGGGCCCATCGAGACGTCGAACTCCTGGAACTGGCCGGGCTCGACCTTCCCGCCGGTCCAGGTGATCGTGGTGACGGCCTCGGTCAGCTCGCCGCCGTCGGTCTTGACCGGCTTCGGCAGCTTGGACTTCTCCGCCTTCGCCGTCCAGCCCGGCACCGGCCGGACCGACACCGAGGCGAGGGGGTGGTCGACCGGCAGATGCACGACGATCTTGGTGGTGGACGCGTCGTCGCGCTCGTTCGGCACCCGGAACGAGACCTTGGCGTAGGAGCCCTTTTCGGCGGTCTTGGGGTTGACGGTGACGTGCGCGGACGCGGCCGTCGCCAGCCCGATCACGGACACGGCGGCGAGCGACGCGATGGCGCCGGCCCGGCGCGCGCGCAGCAGGAATGGCATGGAAGAACTCCGTTCGAGTCGTACGAGAAGAACCGGATGCGCCGGGAATCGGCGTCCGGTTGCGTACGGCGCCCGGCTCAGGAGTGAGCGAGCGCCCTCGAACGCGGCGGAGGACCCCGCCGGACGACCTGGTACCGCAACACCCGGCCGATGGGCATGATCGCGGCCGTCTCCGGCACCGTCCGGCAGGGACGCGACGCAGGCCCGGCGGGTTCGACGGCGGATAGTGCCAGCAGCAGCCGGGCCGGGCGGTCGGCCGCCGCGGCGATCCGGCGGGCGAGCGACCACGTGGCTTGCTCCCCGCGCCGCAGCCACCAGGCGGCGACCAGCGCGGCCACGCAGTGCGCGAGCGTCATCGCGAGCCCGTTGCCGCCGCCGTGCCCCGCCGGTGCCGCGAAATGCTCGTGCATGCCGCCCGCCATACCGTCCGTCATACCGTCCGTCATGGCGGCGTGCATCGCGGGCGGGTGGTGCCGCACCGGATCGATCGCGGCCGTGAACAGCGTGTGCAGGGCGAACTGCCCGCCGAGGAGGCCGCCAAGGATCGTGGCGAGGGAGCGCTCATGGCCCGCCAGCATCAGCGTCACGCCGAGCACCGCGGCGAAGCCGGTCATCGCCGCCCACGCCGGAACCGCCGTCCCGCCCGCGAGGACGTGCCCGAGGGTCGCCAGCGTGACGCACACGGTGGCGAAAACCACCGCGCGTGCGGTGCGGAACAGCGGGTGCGGGGCCATGACG
>NZ_SMKY01000288.1 GCF_004349235.1 Actinomadura darangshiensis
GTCCGGATGGTGTGCGGGCTGGGTGTCAGAACGGCAGGTCGGTTGGCTGCCTCGAATGGTGCGGCGGCGGCGCGCCGGCGTGTCCGGATGGTGTGCGGGCTGGGTGTCAGAACGGCAGGTCGGTTGGCTGCCTCGAATGGTGCGGCGGCGGCGCGCCGGCGTGTCCGGGTGGTGTGCGGGCTGGGTGTCAGAACGGCAGGTCGGTTGGGCGCCCCGCGTGGTGCCGCGGCGGCGTGGCGGTGTGTGGCGGCGCGTCCGGATGGTGCTCCGGTGGGGTGTTCGAGTGGTGCGCCTTTGGCGGCCGCCGCCTTCGCCGAGCGGTCGGACGCCGCCGGTCGGGTTGCCGGGGCCCTGGGCGGCGAACCGTTCGGACGCCGACAGGGCTGGGACGAGGTTCTTGCGGTTCGGCCAAGGGCCCTCGCCGCGGCCTGATTGGGCGTTTGCGCTGATGGCGCGGTTGCCCCGGTCCGGTTCATGGTGAGGTGAGTTGGGTCCTCCTTGGTTTGCGGGGGACGGCAAGGATGGGCAGGAGGGAGACGAGCAGGATCGCCGCCGACCACCAGAAGGTTCCGGTGAAGGCGTTCGCCAGGAGGGCGGGGGTGTCCGCCGTCCGGTGTGCGGCGGCCTCGTCCAGGCTCCCGGACGCGCCAGGTATCTCGTCACGGATTCCGATCTGGAGGGCGACCGCCGTCACCGCCGTGCCGAACGAGCTACCGACGCGGATCAGAATGTTCGCCCCCGTGGTCGCCGCGGGTACCGCCTCGCGCGGTATGCCCTGGTAGGCCATCGCCATCAGGCACGGGGCGATCATGCCGTGACCGAGCCCGACGACGAACATCGCGCCCATGATCGTCCAGCGTCCGGTGGCCGGTGAGAGGGTGGTCAGCACGATGCTTCCGGCGAGTACGCAGAGAACGCCGCCGACGACGAGCCAGCGTCCGCCGAAGCGGTCGGCCATGCGTCCCGACACCGCCATGGTGGCCATCGCGCCGAGCCCCATCGGGGCCAGCAGCCAGCCGGCGTCCAGCGCGGACTCCCCGCGGACGAGCCCGGCGAACAGCGGGACGAGGATCATCAGACTGAACACCGCGGCGCTGTAGAGGAAGAACCCGCCGGTCGCCGCCGTGAAGGCCCGGGTGCCGAGCCGGCGCAGGTCGATGAGCGCGTCGTCGCCCTTGCGGAACGCGTGGACGACGAAGGCCACGATGAGGGCTCCACCGGCGATCGCGGCGGCGAGAAAACGTCCGCCCGCGAGACTCTCGCCGTTCCCGGCAGCCGACAGGGCGTACACGAGCGCCGCCAGGCCAGGGGACAGCAGGAGCATCCCGGTGACGTCCAGCCGGGCGCCGGCGCTGCGCTCGGTGTCGCGCGGCAGCATCCGCACCGCGGACAGCAACGCCACCGCGCAGAGCGGGATGTTGACGAAGAACATCCACCGCCAGCTCAGGTTGTCGACGATCACGCCGCCGAGCAGGGGACCGAGCACCGGCGCGAGCATCGCGGGCACCGAGATGATGCTCATCACGCGTCCCATCCGGTCGGGGCCGGCCTCCCGGACGAGCATGGTCTGCCCGACGGGCATCAGCATCCCGCCGCCGAGGCCCTGCAGGACGCGGAACGCGATCAGGGCGGGCACCGACCAGGCGAGCCCGCACAGCAGGGATCCGCTGATGAACAGTCCGAGCGAGACCAGCCACATCGTCCGGGAGCCGAACCGCCGGATCGACCACGCGGTCATCGGGATCGCCATCGAGAGGGCGAGGGTGTAGCCGGTCACGACCCACTGGATGGTCGACAGCGACGTCCCGAAGTCCTTGCCGAGCGATGTGATCGCCACGTTGACGATGGTGCTGTCGAGGACGGTCATGATCGCGCCGAGCACCACGACGATCGCGAGGTTGCGCAGGTGCGGGTCTATCCCCTCGCTGCGGCCCGGCGGCGCGGTTCCGGCCTCGGTCATATGGTCGGCCCCTCGGTTTCCGTACGCCGTATCGGTCACACCATACACCGTAGCGGTGGATCCGTACACCGTATCGATACGCTGTATCGCGTACGATCTACGGTGTGGCGGAAACACCGAGGTCAGGCGATGTATGGACGCGCCCGCGCGGCGGACGGCGCCCGAAGCTGACGCGGGAGGCGATCGTCGAGACGGCGATCAAGGTGGCCGACGCCGAGGGCCTGGACGCGGTTTCCATCCGCCGCATCGCCGGTGAGCTAGGTGTCCGCGCGATGAGCCTGTACACGCACATCGACGCGAAAGAGGACCTTCTCGACCTCATGGTCGACGAGGTCGCGGAGGAGGTGCTGGTCAAGGGAGAGTTGCCGGACGGCTGGCGGGAGGCGATGGTTGAGATCGCCAACAAGGAACGCCAGGCAAGCGTCAGGCACCCTTGGACGCTGGCGCTCGCCAGCCGTACACCACGTGTCGGGCCCAACGGGCTGCGCCACCTGGAGCAGTCCCTAGCCGCCGCCGCGCGGCTCACCGACGACCCAGAGGGCATGCTCGCGATCGTCAAAACAATCGACAACTACATGTTGGGCCACATCACCCTTGAGCAGCACGTCGGTGAAGACGGCCCGCAGCGGGCCAACCCGAGCCCTCTGGAACAGGCCTACGTCCAGTTGCTCTTGGAAAGCGGTGAGTTCCCCTACCTCAAGCTCTTTCTGGACACGGGCCTCCACCGTCCCGACACTTTCGAGCAGGGACTGAACTGGCTGCTCGACGGCATCGAACACGAGTATCGAGGGAAGTAGCACTCGGCCATCGTGCCGACGTAGCGTAGGCGGCGGCGTACGTGCCGCTACGACGAGACGGGGTCCAGGTGCGGGCAGCGAGGTTCATCAGTGTGGCCACCGTGCTGGCACTGGCGGCGGTCACCGGTTGCGAAAGCAGCGGCGACAACGAGGCGGCACCGTCGACGACGGCCCCCGCCGGGCTCGGTTCGTTCTACGGTCAGAAACCCTCCTGGAAGGGCTGCGGCAGCGGTTTCGAGTGCGCGACCGTCCAGGTTCCGCTGGACTACTCCAAGCCGTCCGGCGAAAAGGTGGGCCTTTCCGTCATCAGGCTTCCAGCAGAGGACAAGTCCTCCCGCATCGGGTCGCTGCTGACCAATCCGGGCGGTCCCGGTGGTTCCGGTGTCGACTTCGTGCGTCAGGCAGCCCGCGCCTTCGGGGACGACCTGCGACGCCGCTTCGACATCGTCGGCTTCGACCCTCGCGGTGTGGCGGCCAGCGACCCCGTCAAATGCAACACGGGCCCACAGTTGGACGAGTTCTTCGCCACCGACGCGTCCCCTGACGACCAGAACGAGACCAACAAGCTCGGCGACGAGGGCAAGGCGTTCGCGCAGCGCTGCAAGACGAAGGCCGGCACTGAGCTGCCCTACGTCGGCACCATGTACGCCGCCCGCGACATGGACGTCCTCCGTGCCGCCCTGGGCGATAACAAACTCACCTACTACGGCGCCTCCTACGGCACCTACCTGGGTGCCTCCTATGCGGAACAGTTCCCCAAGAACATCCGTGCCCTCGTCCTGGACGGCGCCGTGGACCCCAAGCTCTCGTCCACCGAACTGCTGATCGAGCAAGCCAAGGGGTTCGAGACCGCCCTCCGTGCGTTCGCCGACGACTGCGTCAAATCGGGTGGCTGCCCCTTCGGCAACTCCGCCGACGCGGTCATCGACAAGGTCGCGTCCTTCCTCACGGCCACGGACAAGAAGCCCCTCAGCAACAGCCGCGACTCCCGCAAGGTCACCGAATCCTTGGCCGTGATGGGCATCGCCAGGGCCCTCTACGTCAAGGAGTACTGGCCCGTCCTGCGCCAGGCGCTGACACAGGCGATGCAGAAGTCGGACGGCACCTACCTCCTAGCCCTCGCGGACGAGATGGTCGAACGCAAGGCCGACGGCTCCTACAGCAACCAGACCGACGCCAACATGGCCGTCAACTGCGTCGACAAACCCAACCCCCCGAACCTCGCCACCTACGGCAAGGCCGCCGCCGAGGCCAAGAAGGTCGCTCCCCGCTTCGGCCCCTTCGTCGTCTGGGGCGGCCTCCCATGCGTCTACTGGCCCGTCCAGACCAAACAGGAGCCGAAACCCGTCACCGCCAAGGGCGCCCCCCCGATCGTCGTCATCGGAACCATCCGAGACCCTGCCACCCCCTACAAGTGGGCGCAGAGCCTGGCCGACCAGCTCTCCAGCGGCGTCCTCCTCACCTACGACGGCGACGGGCACACCGCCTACCTGCAGGGCAACTCGTGCATCACCAAGGCCACCGACGACTACCTGATCACCGCCGACCCGCCCAAGGACGGCACCACCTGCCGCTGAATAACCAGTGCGCACCCACCCCCGGGGACCCGGTAGACTTCTTCCCGCCGTGCCCCGCACGTCACGCCGCCTTAGCTCAGTCGGCAGAGCGATTCACTCGTAATGAATAGGTCATCGGTTCGATTCCGATAGGCGGCTCCCACGTCAAAGCCCTCTTGCGATCTCCGCAAGGGGGCTTTTGCTAATCCGGATGGATCGGTCACCCAGCCGGGGGTGAACACGTAGCCGCCCTCGCCACTCGGACATCGTCGCGCTGGCGAAGACCGTGGGCTGCACCGCACCGCCGCCGAGGAACGTCCGGACGGTTCGGAGAACTCCGCCACAGATAGCCTCGTCTGGGACATCGACGGCAAAGACGCCGTCATGAGTTTGACCCGTGACCACCTGCGCCCGAACCAGGCCGTGACGCTGCGCTGGGAGCCGATGCGTGAACCTGCGTGACGAGATCGAAACGACCCTACGAGCCTGGCACGCCTACGAGACCGGCCGCGGATCGGTAGCCGTCATCGACTTCGATTGCGCTCCCACCACCAAGGCCACCGAACCGGCCAGCAGCCGCCTAGCGGTCTATCAGAGCCTCACCGACCTGCGCGCCCGAACCGTTGAGGCCGGAGCCGACCGCCTCACCACCCGCCTCACCGCCGATATCGCATACCTCGGCGCCCTCATGGGCGAACACCCGCCCCTGAACGACTACGTCCAGGCAACCCAGGGATGCCTCGCCGCCGGATGGCAAGACATCTACATCACCCACCGAGGCGACCGAGCCCGTGAAGCACTCGCCGCCCTGGGCATCGGATGGGGCGCCGACACGGCCCGCGACCTGAACGCCATCGAAGGCCCCATCGAGACCGACGAGGCCCCCGACGCGATCCGCCAGGCCGCCGACGAGTATGAGACCGCCGTCCGCCAGGTCACGGGTAGCCAGGCCCCTTTCAACCTCACCATCGAGACCACGGAGGTAGACGCCTACTGGGCCTACTGGCTGGACGGCGCCGGCGACAAGGTCCGACTCCGCCTCAACCTCCGCCGCGCCAGCTTTACCAAGGTGGCTGCCCGCCAATTCGCCCTGCACGAGGTCCTAGGCCACGGCCTACAAGGCGCAAGCTGGTCAGCGCGAGCCGCCGCCGATGATGTCCCCTGGGTACGCCTGATGTCGGTGCACGCCCCGCAACAAGTTCTCCTCGAAGGACTTGCCCAGGCGCTCCCCCTGTTCATCGCCCCCGACGACGAGCTACTGGGCGCTCGCACCCGGTTCGACCACTACAGCCAGCTCGTCCGCGCCGAGTTGCACATCGCCCTCAACCAGGGCGCCAGCATCGCCGAGTTGGCCGACCATGCCCGGTACCGCATGCCCTGGACGACCGAGGCCGCAATCGCCGACGTCCTCACCGACCGCGGAGTCAACCCTCAACTGCGCTCCTACCTGTGGGCCTACCCCGCCGGAATCGACTGGTTCGCCAACCTCGCCGACGCCGATAGGCCGACGAGAACGACCGTCCTCCAGGCCGCCTACCGCGACCCACTCACCCCGAACGACCTAGCAGCCCTCTGGCCAGCGGGCCCCGCAATCGGCGGCTGACCAACCCACAGGAACACCCTCCCGCTCCAGGTACGCGGTCTCTAGTCCCTGGGGTCGCGCCCCAGGTACGCGGCCAGTCTGGTGTAGACGTCGGCGTCGTCCGGCACCGCGACGGCCGGCCCGAACTGGCTCTGCCCACTGCGGGTCTCAGGTGGGGCGAACCTGGGAAACGCGTCGAGCGCTTGCACCGCAAGGTCCGGGTCGAGTTCACTGAGCCGCCCCGTGGCATGGGCGAGGTCCCAGGAGTGCACCGTGAACTCGTGGGTGTAGGCGTCCAGGGCGACGTGGCCTGGCAGCGTGGCCCACGGCAAAGTGACCGAGCGGTCGAGCATCGCATCGTCGGCCCACACCCGGTCAACCTCATCGCGAGCTTTGAGGAATGCGCTGATCCAGTCGGTGTCGGCGACATCGTCGATCACGTCAGGAAACTCAGAGACGTCGCGTCCGGCGCCGACACCGGCGATCTTGTGCAGCACCGCGATCATGTGCCCGATCAGCGCGCGGACGTCGTAGTCGGCGCATGGTGTGCTGTTGCCCAACTCGTCGGGACGTACCGCCGCGATCTGCTGCTCGGCTTGCCCCACTGCCAGGGCGAAGAGCGGCCGCGGATCATGGATTGGCTGTGTCGTCATGGTTGGCACCATAGGAGGGCGCACTGACACCGGGGGCGGATCACGGACCTCATCGCCGTTGAGCCTCACGCGTCCATACGCCTGCGATGTGCCAGCAGTGCCGATCGCTCGGGACGAAGAAGGGGCAGGTCAGCGGGCAGCGCGGTTGGACGAGCTCGGAGTGGCGGCCTCGCGGGCCCCAGCCTCACACGAGCCGGAGTGCTCGTTCGCGCGAGCCGGCCCGTCACGCCCGAAGACCGCTCGTGCGAAGGAGCGCACCGGACCGTCCCGAAGGCGGTTAATAGGTTTTCGGTTCGATTCCGATAGGCGGCTCCCAGGTAGAAGGCCCATCGCGAGCATTCGCGATGGGCCTTCCGTATGACCGCCTGACCAAGGCTCCTCGGCAGCGACGGGGGCCACTCGTCCGGGTTCAGGTCCGTCTTCGCCAGGATGACCTGGTTGGAGTGCAGGACGTTGTTGACGTTCCGTTCCCATGGTGGAAACGAAGGCCAGGCTGGGCTCCTGCCAGGCCGTGCCGGCCGCTTCGCGATGCCGGATCGCTCGGGGCTGGACAGTGCCGCCGTCCTGTCTCACCAGACTCCGCGGTGATCTTGACCCGAGACGGAGGCGAACTAGTTGGCGGGCTTGCCGAACCAGCGGGAGAGGTGGTCGTCCAGGTCCTGCTGGTCGTCGCCGATCCAGGCGACGTGGCCGTCAGGGCGTAGCAGGACGCACGGAACCTCCAGTGCCGCGGTGGGGTCGGCGAGGTAATCGACCCGGTCTGACCAGCCGCCGGCGGTCAGGCGTTCGGTGCGGTCCAGCAGCAGGCCGCGGCCGCGATGCAGCATGCCGTAGAGGTTGCCCTGTTTCACCTCGATGTCGCGCAGGCGGCGGCCGAGCAGATCGGGGCCTTCGCCGAAGTCGTAGCGGATGCCGATCGCGGTGATCTTCTCGATCAGATAGCGGTTCACCTCGTCGAAGTCCATCAGTTCGGTGAGCAGCCTGCGCACGGCCTGCGGGCCCGGTTCGGTGGAGTGCAGTTCCATTTGGGCGCGGGTGTTGTCCAGTACGTCCTCGGCGACCGGGTGCCGTTCTGCCTGATAGGTGTCCAGCAGTGTTTCCGGCGCCCAGCCGCGGACCTGCGCGGCCAGTTTCCAGCCGAGGTTGAATGCGTCCTGAACGCCCAGGTTGAGGCCCTGTCCGCCGGTGGGCGGGTGGATGTGCGCCGCGTCGCCGGCCAGCAGTACCCGCCCGATCCGATAACGCTCGGCCAGCCGGGTGGCGTCCCCGAAGCGGGACAGCCAGCGCGGTGAGTGCACGCCGAAATCGGTTCCGGCGATGGCGTGCAGCTGTTGTTTGAAATCATCGAGCGTGGGCGGTTCCCCGCGGTCGCTGACTCCCGCGGCGGGGACTACGACGCTGTAGGCCTTTTCGCCGAAGGGGCGGAGCCAGAATCGCTGATGGAGCACGCGGATTTTGGCCACCTTGGCGGCGATCTCGTCCTGCGGCACGCCCACTTCCATCTCGCCCATCAGCGTCTCGGTCCGCGAGGGCTCGCCGGGGAAACCGACGCCGAGTAGTTTGCGCACCGTACTGCGCCCGCCGTCACAGCCGACGAGATAGCGCGAGCGTATCTGTTCGCCGTTGGCGAGTTCGACGGTCACGCCCTCGTCGTCCTGCTCGAAACCGGACACCGCGCAACCGCGCCGGATCTGCGCGCCGAGTGCGGTCGCGCGTTCTTCGAGCAGACGCTCGATGACCGGCTGCGGGATGCCCACCAGATAGGCGTACGCGGAGTCCAGGTCCTTGGGCGCGGGTTTGGGGATGGCGGCGAAGAACCCGCCTGCCGGACGCTGTCTTCCGCGTTCGAGAATGCGTTCCAGCAGCCCGCGCATTGCCATCAGCTCGAGGCTGCGAATATGCAGTCCGACTATGCGGACGAACGACACGGGCTCGGTTTCCTTCTCCAGAACGAGTACCCGCACATCGTGCAGCCGCAGTTCGGCGGCCAGCATCGCACCGGTCGGCCCGCATCCGGCGATGATCACGTCGAACGTGAGGGGCGTGTGATCGGCGCCGGAGTCCGCCGATGAGAGTCCGGGGACTTCGCCCGCGCGCTCGACCCTGTCGTTCGACGGCGGCTCGGGGGTGAACTGCTGAGAGTCCATCGGTGTTGCCTTTCGGGAGTGCCTTGTTGGCGAGGCGCTCCCGGCGACACCTACGTCAATCGCCCGACCGTGACGGAAGGGGGAGCACCCACATCGATACAACGTTCATGGGTCTCACCTCCTTGGGCGGTGTCACGGTCGACTGCAAGTTACAAGCCCGGGCATCGTCCCGTCCAACCCTTTTCCAGCCACGTGATCACGACTCCAGTCGGGGGCCACACTCTGCTCCGGGCCGCCGCCGAGGCGGGCCGTATCTCGGAAGGGCCTCGTCCCTCTGGCCGGATGGCTACAGGCGGGTGGCGGCCTGGATGAGCTCGGCGAGGGCCCGGGACCGGCTGTGCGGCGGCCATGCGATCACCGTCGTCACCGCCGGCGCGTCCAGTAGGGGCACGGTCGCGAGGTCGTGGCTCAGCTGGGTCCGGCACGACTCCGGCAAAACCGCCGAAGCCCGGCCGAGCGCGATCAGCTGAAGCAGTTGCGCGTGGTCTCGAACCTCCGGGCCGGGGCCCTCCGGGTACGTGCCGTCAGGGCCGGGCCAGCGCGGCAACGGCAGGCCGGGCAGCGCGTTGATGTCGGCCATCCGCAGGTGGGCCCGGCCGGTGAGGAAATGCCCGGCGGGCAGGAGCACGACCTGCCCCTCCGTGGACAGTTCCTCGGTGTCGAACCCGGTCGTCGAGTCGAACGGCCGGTGCAGCAGCGCGACGTCGGCACGTCCGTCGCGCAGCAGCCGCTCCTGCTCGCCGGGCCTGCACAGGAGGACGTCGACGGCGGCCGCGCCGGGTTCGGCGGCATAGGCGTCGAGCAGCTTGGACAGCAGTTCGCTGGACGCTCCCGCCTTCGTGACGAGGACCAGGCCGGGCTGTCCGGTCGCGGCGAGGGCGGCGCGGCGGGTGCGGCGGTCGGCGGCGTCGACCGCGTCCAGTGCCGCCCGTCCCTCGCGCAGCAGCACCGAACCGGCCTCGGTCAGCGCGACGGTGCGGTTGGTGCGGTCCAGCAGCGTCACCCCGAGCCGCCGTTCGAGCTGGCGGATCGCCCGTGACAGTGGCGGTTGCGCGATCCCCAGCCGCAGCGCGGCCCGTCCGAAATGCAACTCCTCGGCGACGGCGACGAAGTACCGCAACTCCCGCGTCTCCATACCGCCACGGTACTGCGGCGGGACGGCGACGCCGTGCCACGGAAGCCGGCAGTGGCACCGCGGGTGCTTCATCAGCGGGCGGAGCCCGTCCATGCGAAGGAGCCGATGACCTGGTGTGATACCCGGGAGGTATCACCGGCCACCCAGATGGTGTTGGCAGCCTCGCCCAGGGTGCGGACAGGATGGGACACATGAACGAACGGACGATTGCGCTGGTCACCGGCGCGAACAAGGGAATCGGGTACGAGATCGCGGCAGGCTTGGGGGCCCTCGGCTGGAGCGTCGGCGTAGGCGCACGGGACGAGGAGCGCATGGAGGCCGCCGTGGAGAAGCTGCGTGCGGGAGGCGCCGACGCGTTCGGCGTCCCACTCGACGTGACCGGCGACGCGAGCGTGGCCGCCGCTGCCGAGCTGGTCGAGGAGCGTGCCGGCCGCCTAGACGTGCTAGTCAACAACGCGGGCGTGACCGGCGGTGTGCCGCAGGAGCCCACGCTGGTCGACCCCGCCGTCATGCGGACGGTCGTGGAGACCAACGTGATCGGGGTCATCCGCGTCACCAACGCGATGCTGCCGCTACTGCGCCGGTCGGCGTCGCCGCGGATCGTGAACATGTCCAGCAGCGTCGGCTCGCTCACCCGGCAGAGCGCTCCGGACGCTCAAACGGGTCCCATCTCCGCTGCCTACGCGCCGTCGAAGTCCTTCCTCAACGCCGTCACCGTCCAGTACGCGAAGGAGCTGAGCGACACGAACATCCTGATCAACGCCGGCTGCCCGGGCTTCTGCGCCACCGACCTCAACGGATTCCGCGGTGTCCGCACCCCCGAACAGGGCGCGGCGATCGCCCTCCATCTCGCGACCCTGCCGGACGACGGCCCGACCGGCGGCTTCTTCGAGGACGCCGGCGTGGTGCCCTGGTAGCACCTGGGATGCCTCCGTCCAGGTCGCTTGGGTGAGGACGTCTGGGGCGGCTAGGGGAGGACGTCCGGGCAGTTCGGCGGTGGCTTCGTGGTCATGCCGGCGGTAAGGGCCCAGCGTTCGTGGTCGCGCCAGACGCCGCCGATGTTGATGAAACCGGGGGAGAAGCCCTCGCGCCGGAAACCGAGACGCCGGACGAGGCGGCGGGACGGCTCGTTGCCCGGCTGGACATCCGCCTCGACCCGGTGCAGGCCGAGCAGCCCGAACGCGTAGTGGACGGTCAGCCCGACGCCCTCCGTCATGAAACCGCGGCCCGCACTCGGGGCGAATGCGGCGAACCCCAGGATCGCGCGATCGTAGGGTCCGCGGACGATGCCGGTGAGGGTGACGTGGCCCGCGATGATCCCGGTGTCCGCCCGTTTGATCAGCAGAGCCTCGCCTGCCGCGGGGTCGGCGAAACGGGCCAGGTACTCGCGGAACGCCAGCGGGTCGGTCGGCGTCCGGACCCAGTCGGCGTGCAGTTCGGCGCTCTGTCCGGCAAGGTCGACGAACTCGGCTTCGTCCGCCGCCCGCATCCGGCGCAGCACCACACGACAACCCACGACGCCTCCGTCTTGCCGCCTAGAGCCAGGTTGCCCCACGCACACCGAGGAGCACACTCGCCGTAGGGTCAGCTATACGCAGCGCATTCGCCCCCGCCCCCTGCCCGAGCCGCAGC
>NZ_SMKY01000289.1 GCF_004349235.1 Actinomadura darangshiensis
GCAGTACCCCCCGATCGACCCCAACACGGGCCAGCCCTTCCAGCAGGACCCGAACGCGGGCGGCCAGCCGTTCCAGCCTGACCCGAACGCGCAGCAGTTCCCGCCGATGATGGACCCGAACGCGGCCGGTCAGCAGTATCCGCCGATCGATCCCAACACGGGTCAGCCGTTCCAGCCCGACCCCAACGCGGGCGGCCAGCAGTACCCCCCGGTCGACCCGAACACGGGTCAGCCTTTCCAGCCCGACCCGAACGCGGGGGGCCAGTTCCAGCCTGACCCGAACGCGCAGCAGTTCCCGCCGATGATGGATCCCAATGCGGGCGGTCAGCAGTATCCGCCGATCGATCCCAACACCGGTCAACCGTTCCAGCCCGATCCCAATGCGGGTGGCCAGCCCTACCCCCCGGTTGACCCGAACACCGGGCAGCCGTTCCAGGCCGATCCGAACGCGCAGCAGTTTCCGCCGATGATGGATCCGAACGCGGGCGGTCAGCAGTACCCGCCGATCGACCCGAACACGGGCCAGCCGTTCCAGCCCGGCCCCAATGCGGGCGGCCAGCAGCCTTACCCGCAGGTCGACCCCAACACCGGGCAGCCTTATGTGGCGGTCGATCCGAATACCGGGCAGCCCTACCCGCAGCAGGCGTACGGGTATCCGCAGGGCCCGGGGCAGATGGCGCCCCCGGGCTACCCCGCCCAGCAGCAGCCGCAGGATCCGCAGAGCGCGGACAGCCTCAGCTCCGAGAACCTCCTCGGCGAGCGCCGTATCGCGCCGTCCTCCGGCTGGCGGCGCGCGGTCTACAAGGCGACCGCGGGCAGCGTCCACCCCGGTGAGTCGCAGGGCGACCTGCGCCGCAAGGACCTGGTCGCGCGGGCGCGCACCGTCGTGGCGGGCGGGCACCACCGGGTGGCCGTCATGTCGCTGAAGGGCGGCGTCGGCAAGACGACGACCACGACCGGCCTCGGCTCGATGCTCGGCTCGATGCGCGGCGACCGGGTCATCGCGGTGGACGCGAACCCCGACCGCGGGACGCTGTCGGACAAGGTCCGGCTGGAGACCGCCGCGACCGTCCGGGACCTGCTGAACAACCGCGACCAGATCCACCGGTACGCCGACGTCCGTGCTTTCACCTCGCAGAACGAGGCGCGCCTGGAGATCCTCGCGTCCGACCGCGACCCGGCGGTCAGCGAGGCGTTCAGCGCCGAGGACTACGCCTCCGTCGCCGTCGTCCTGGAGCAGTACTACTCGGTCTGCATCACCGACTGCGGCACCGGCCTGCTGCACTCGGCGATGGCGGGTGTGCTGAGCCTGGCCGACCAGCTCGTCCTGGTCAGCTCCCCGTCGGTGGACGGCGCCCGCTCGGCGAGCGCGACCCTCGACTGGCTGGAGGCGCACGACCACGGCCACCTCGTCCGCAACGGCGTCGTGGTCCTGTCGATGGTCCGCAACCGGACCCGCAGCCAGGTCGACCTGGACAAGCTCCAGGCCCACTTCGAGAGCCGCTGCCGCGCGGTCGTCCGCATCCCCTACGACGACCACCTCGAAGAGGGCGCCGAGTTGGAGCTGGAGCAGCTCGCCCCCGCGACGCGCGAGGCGTACCTGAACCTCGCCGCCGTCGTGGGCGACGGCTTCGCCTACCAGCGCCCGCAGGACTGACCCGCGCTAACGTTGCCACCTGTGATCGACGACGACGGTGTGTACGTGGGGAAGGCCGGGCCGGACGCCGCCGGCGACCGCGGCTGGCTGCTCGGGCACTTCAAGGCGCCCGGCGACCTGCGGCAGAGCGACGAGGTCGAGATCAAGTGGGGCGTCCACCCGAGGGGCGAGCGCCGCGCCGCCTGGACGGACGGGGAGAAGCGCACCGCCCTGCTCGTCCTGGTCAGCGGCCGGTTCCGGCTGGAGTTCCCCGGCCGGGACGTCGTCCTCGCCGAGCAGGGCGACTACGTCGTGTGGGGACGCGGCGTCGACCACTCGTGGGAGGCCGAGGAGGAGTCGGTCGTGCTGACCGTCCGCTGGCCGTCCATCCCCGGCTACCGCGCCCCCTAGGAACCGCCCGCCGGCCGGTCGCGTCCCACCGGTCATGATCAAGGCATTGCGGCTGGTGCCGGTGGTGCTGGCCCTGAGCGCCGGGTGCTCGTCGGGCGGGGAGGTGGCCTGCAAGCCGTGCGCCCCGCCGGTGACCGTTACGGTCGGTGGTCTCGATCGGCACGCGGGCCAAGCATGGCGGTTGCGGGTGTGCGTCGGCGGTCGGCCGTGCACGGACGTGGCGGTGCCCGCCTCGCGGACGGATTCGGGCGCGATGTGGATCCCGCTCGACAGCCTGGACCTAGGTTCGTTCGCCGGTCTGCCCGTGCGTGTCACCGCGTCCGGCAAGGGACGGGACGACCTGCATGGCACGGGCACCATGAGGTTCACCGACGACAGGGGCACCTGCCCCTGCGACCACTCCAACGCCGCCGTCACGCTCGCCTGAACCGGCGATATGCGGTCGAGGACAGTGGTCCGCGACCGCTATCGTTGGCGGTGGTCACCGCACTGCGGCCACCTGGAGAGTTCGCATAGTGGACTAGTGCAGGCGCCTTGAAAGCGCCCAGGGCTGGGGACAGTCCTCGTGGGTTCGAATCCCACACTCTCCGCTCGACCCCGCTACGCGGGGTGGCGGAACGCCGCGACTCGGGCAGAACGCATCCGTTACCCTCTTCGGCATGTCGCAGACACCTAATGATCCGGCAGGTACGACGCACCAGTTCCAGAACTTCGCCAACCAGGCGCAGCCGAAGTCCGGTCCGAACGTCGGGATGATCGTCGGCATCGTCGCCGTGGTGGCCGTCGTCGTGGTCCTCGCGGTCGCGGTGCTGATGATGATGTGACGCTCAGCGGCCCGACTTGGAGAAGTGCTGGTAGTCGCGGGCGCCGCTCCATTCGCCACCCCAGCCCCAGCCGATCGAGGCGAACGCCTTGACGACCTTGTCCCCGGCGTGGATCACGCCGGGGTCGTCGTTTTCGCGGTCCTTGTACTTCTTGCAGTCCTTGTGGGCGACGTGCCCGTCCGCGTAGACGTAGGGATTCTGGCACGGGTTGATGTCGACCGCGTAGCCGTAGGCGTGCTGCGAGAACGAGCTGGACCCGGTGGCGTTGCGGCAGTTGAACGCCGAGGTGTTGTTCGCCTCGATCGAGTCGAAGTCGCTGCCGCCGTACTTGTCGACCGGCTCCATGCGCTCGATCGGGTAGCGCATCCCGTACAGCTTCTTGAACACCGTGACGAGGTCGTCGGCCGCCTTGGCGTTGACGACGAGGCGCCCGCCGGTGTGCGGCCGGTCGTCCATCCCCCAGTAGGTCATCTCGATCATCCGGAGGCCGGACGTCGGCACCGGGCAGCCCTTGCGCCAGGACTCCTTCAGGTCCCCGGCGGTCACCTTCTTGACGTCGGACTGGAATCCCTGCTTCGTCGGCGTCGCCGACGGGGTGCCGGGGGCGGACGCGGTCGGCGGTGTCGCGGGCGGCGCCGACCCGCCGCCGCCGTCGTCCGAGCCGCGGCCACATCCGGTCGCGGCGACCGGTACGACCAGCAGCGCGGCGAGGAAAGTCGCGGTCGCAAGAGGCCCTCTACCTGGCATCTTTGCAGCATACGCAGGTCAGGGCCGGACGCGCCGGGCCGGGGATTCGCTACCGTTCGGTTTGACGGCGCGCCCGCCGGATAGGGGCCGGGACGGACGGGCCGTGATCGTCGTCCATCCGCCGGGCATGTCGCCCGGCGGCGTCCGGCCCCCAGGGAGCCGGGATGGCGGAGCCTCACCAGGAGCGGGACCTCCCAAGCCTCGAAGACGAGATCTTCGCGGTCGCGCACAGCGTGGAGGTCGAGCAGGCTGCGCACGGGCAGCCGCGGTTGCAGTCGGAGAAGGCCGAGATTCTGGCCGAGCGCGCGCGGGCGTTCCTCAGCAGGGACGTCAAGGCGCTGGCGGCGGGCTTCGTGATGTTCGTGTTCGTGGACGCCGTGATGATGTCGGCGCCGCTGATGATGAGCCGCCGTCCGAGCCTGCTGCCGCAGTTCATCACGCTGCTGTTACTGGCGTTCGGGCTCGGCGGGCTGCTCGTCTGGAAGGTCGGCGGGCGGTGGCGGACGTTCGGCATCGGCATGATGCTCGCCTGGGGGTTCCTGACCCTGGTGTCGGTCGGGTTCCTGACCGGCGTGACCGTCCCGCTCTAGGTCGTGGGGCCGACCTTCTTGAGGACGACGCCGAACGCGCGCCCGACGGCTTCGAGGTCGTGCGGGTCGATGACGTCGATGAAGAACGTCCGGACGGTCTCGACGTGGTCGCGGGCGGCCCGCTCGAGCGCGGCGAAGCCGTCGTCGGTCAGCTGGGCGAAGACGCCGCGCTTGTCGTTGGGGCAGCTGTCCCGCTTGACCAGGCCCTTGGTCTCCAGGCGGGAGCAGGTGTGCGACAGGCGGCTGCGCGACTGGCTGGCGTTCTCGGCGAGCTCGGCCATCCGCAGCTGCCGCTCGGGCGCCTCCGAAAGCCGGACGAGGATCTCGTACTCCGACACCGACAGCCCGTGCTTGGTCTTGAGGTCCCGGTCCATGATCTCGGTGAGCCGGACGCTGCCGTCCACGTATGCCCGCCAATCCCGCTGCTGGGTGGCATCGAGCCAGCGAGGTTCACTCATACCGCGAGTATAGAACACGTTGAACATTCAACTAACCCGCGCTATCTTCACGCTAGCAGGACGGCGTCCGGAACCGTCCGGCGGAATAGTTGAATCATCAACTACGTTCCGGAGGGACAGTGCGCCGCCCGGCCGGGACGGGCACCCGAACGAGGGGAGAACCCATGCCCGCCGTGATGGCCGACCCGCTGACCCTGCCACGCCTGCCGCTGCTCCCGCAGGACGGCACCGGCTGGCGCCGCGTCGCGAAGATCGTCACCGCGAAGCGCCACCTGGAGGGCGAGGGCTTCCAGGTCAGGCGCCCCTTCCCGGGCATCGACCTGTCCCTGGCCGACCCGTTCCTGCTCCTCGACCACATGGGCGCCGTCGAGTACCTGCCGGGCGAGGCGAAAGGTACCCCGTGGCACCCGCATCGGGGGTTCGAGACGGTCACCTACATCATCGACGGCGCGTTCCAGCACCAGGACACCACCGGTGGCGGCGGCCTCATCGCCGACGGCGCCACCCAGTGGATGACGGCCGCGTCCGGGATCCAGCACATCGAGCAGCCGCCGCCCGAACTCGTCGCCAAGGGCGGCCTGTTCCACGGCATCCAGCTGTGGGTGAACCTGCCGCGCGCCCAGAAGTGGGTGCCGCCGCGCTACCAGGACATCAAGGCCCGCGACGTCAAGCTGCTCGCCACCGACGACGGGTCGTCCCTCGTCCGCGTCATCGCCGGCTCGGTCGGCGGATACGACGGCCCCGGCGTCACCTACACGCCGATCAACTACCTGCACGCGACCGTCGCGCCCGGCGCCCGGCTCGCCCTGCCCTGGCCGCGGGACTTCAACGCGCTGGTCTACGTGCTCTCCGGGCGCGGGACGGCCGGCGTCGAAGAGACGCCGCTGGACGAAGGGCAGCTCGCCGTGTTCGCCGGATCCCACCACAAGGGCGACGGCGACGGGATCGTCGTCCGCGCCGCCGACCGCCAGCCGCAGGCCAGCGCGAACGGCTGGGAGATCCTGATCCTCGGCGGCCTCCCGATCCGCGAGCCGATCGCGCGCTACGGCCCGTTCGTGATGAACACCCGCGAAGAGATCGTCCAGGCCTTCGAGGACTTCCAGGCCGGACGCATGGGCACCGTCCCCGCCGAGGAGATCCCCCACAAATCCGAAGCCGACACACCCCTGACCTGACCACCCCAGCATCACCGCACGCGTTGACTTGCGGCGTGTTGTTGTTACGAGCCGCCGGATAATAACAACGCCGCAAGTCAACGAGCCTCGTCCGATACTTCGATCTTGTCTTCGATTAGCTCGATCAGGCGCAGCTCGTACGGGACGAACTCGCCTTCCGGGGGTGTGGCCAGCCGCTTCCGGATTGCCGCGATCATGGGGGCCACCTCGACGGACGCCGCCAGAGCAGGGCCCGGCAGGCCGGCGAGCGCGTCGAGCATCCGGCTGATGCCGAGGTCGTCCTCGTCGTCGGCGGGCGGGGCGGTCCGGAGGCGGCGGCGGATCTCCCGTGCCATCGCGTCGCCCGCCTCGGGCAGCCCGATCGCCTGCAGCGCCACCTCCGCGGCGTGGCGGGTGTCGCGGTACGCCTCCTCGTCCTCCAGATGCTCCATGAGCGTCGGTGTCGCGGGCGCGGCGGCCGGGCCGATCCACGCCAGCGCCGTCATCAGCCGTCCCTTGGTCGACTCGTCCGTCCACCAGTCCTCCTCCTCGGCCGGGACGGGGAAGGCGCGGAGCGCGTCGAGCAGGGCGGGGACGGCGGCGGCGCCGTGCTCCGCCAGGGCGTGCTGCGTCAGCGCGCCCAGGAAGTTGCCGATGCCGGGAAGGCTCGCGACCAGGTCGCCGATCGACGGCGCGGTCTCGCCGCTGAAGTGGGTGAGCAGGCGTGCGCCCGATCCGGCCTCGTCCGGGTGGCGGTCGAACATCCGGTAGACGGCGGTGGTGGTCACGCCGCGATCGAGCCGCTCCATCTCGATCACCGCCCGCTCCCGCGTCTCCCGGTCGGTGCCGGAGGCGACCAGGTCGGCCAGCGCCTCCACCAGGTCGGCATGGCCCTCGTCCGGGACCTCGACCCCGGCCAGGACGCGCAGCGCCGCGTCCACCGCCGGGAGGTGGTCCCAGTGGTGCCGGAGGTCGTCGACGAGCGTGTCGATGTCCAGGGGGTCCGCGGCTCCGGCGGATCGTCCGTCCCAGTGCCGTTTCAGGCGCTCGTGCTCCGACCACTTGAGGATGTGCACCTGGCCCGCCCGGCCGCCGACCAGCCACCGCGTCCCGTCGCGGGAGCCGGCCACGACTGTCAGTTCCGAGGCGCCGGACGGTGTGAAGCGGGCGAGGGGCTCGCGGTCGTGCGGTCGCCAGAGCGCGGCCGTCCCGTCGTGCGAGACCGACATCAGCATGCCGGCGGCGAGCGCCAGGGCGGACACACGGGCGGAGTGGGCGTCCCGGACGACGCCCAGGCAGTGCCCCGTGCTCGCGTCCCACCAGGACAGCGAGCCGTCCCGGCCCCCGAGGACCACCGACGGCCGCTCGGGGTCCGCCGCGATCGCCGTCGGCCGCGCGGGCGGGACGAACGCGGCGGTCCGCGCGCCGGTCGCCGCGTCCCGCACCACCATGTCCCCGCGCCGCTGGGACACCACGAGCCGCCCCCTGTCGCAGGACCGCATCAGCCGTTGCCGGACCGGTCCCTCCGGGTCCCGGGCGGCCCACACCGGTTCGGCGTCGGCGTGCCGGGTGGCGGACGCCTGCCGCCAGCAGCTCACCTCGCCGCCGGTATCGCCGACGAGGATCAGGCCGGACGCGGTGAGCGCCGTCGCCTCGGCCTTGACGGTCTGGATTCGTCCGCCGAGCGGGCCGAAGAGGCCGATCCAGTCGCTCGCGCCCAGTCGCGTCAGGAGCGAGGCCCGCTCGTCGTGGTCGAAGAGGCGGCCGCCGTCGTGGGGCAGGTGGCGCCAATCCATGGCCTCGGCGGCGATCGTCCACAGGATCGGATCGGGGCCCAGGGTGAGCAGGTTCGGGCGCCGTGCGCCGGTGCCGAACGCGGCGCAGGCCACGCGTCCGTGATGGGGCCCCCGGATCGACGCGATCAAGGCTTCGTGACCCAGGTCCCAGATGGAGACCTCGCCGGAGTGGTCGCCGCTCGCTCCGTACCGTCCGTCCGGCGAGACGGCCACGGTCGTGACGGGGACGGCGTAGGCGGGGGCGGAGTTGTTCGGCATCCGAGGAGGTATACCGGGCCCCGACGATCATGACGAGCGGGATTCGGCCGCGTCCGCGCGAATCGCCTCCCCGAGCTCGCCGTCGGGTTCGTTATCCGGGTTCGCGTGACGGGGGAGACGGCATGCGCTAGTGTGTTCGAACAGTCGAACACAGGTTCGACCAGCCGGTTCGAACGCGCTCGCCCGGGGAGGCGACATGACGGCCACCGCCACGAGGTACCAGCCTCATGCCCGCCGACCTGCGCCCGCCGTCGGGCCCGACCACGGGGTCGAGGCGGAAGGGGCGGGGTTTCAGGCTCCCGCGCGGTGCGGGAGGCGGGCAGAGCGCGCGACACGCCGCAGCGTTTTCTACGCAAATCTACGGCCGCAGCTATATCGCCTCATAGAGTCCGAGAGCGTGGACCCCGTGCGCAATCCCTACGCCCCGGGCGCCGGGCAGCGCCCCCCGGAGCTGGCCGGCCGCGACCGCGAGCTGAAGCAGTTCGAGGTGGTGCTCGAACGCGTCGCGCGCGGGCGCCCCGAGCGCAGCATGATCGTCACCGGGCTGCGCGGGGTGGGCAAGACCGTGCTGCTCAACGCCTTCCGGTCGCAGGCGATCCAGCGGCTGTGGGGGACGGGGAAGATCGAGGCCCGGCCCGACCAGTCGATCCGCCGGCCGGTCGCGTCGGCGCTGCACCGGGCCGTCCGCGAGCTGGCGCCCCGGCACCGCGCGCCCGACCGCATCGAGGAGTTCCTCGGCGTGCTCAAGGCGTTCGCGCAGGCCGAGCCCGAGCCGTCCGGCAAGGGCAAGGCGCGCGTGCACCGCTGGCAGCCCGGCATCGACGTGCCCGCCGCGCGGGGGCGCGCCGACTCCGGCGACCTGGAGATCGACCTCACCGAGCTGTTCGTGGACGCCGCGTCCGTCGCGACCGACGTCGGCGTCGGCATCGCCCTGTTCGTCGACGAGATGCAGGACATCCCCGCCGACGACGTGTCCGCGCTGTGCGCCGCCTGCCACGAGCTGTCGCAGGTCGGCGGCCCGCTGATCGTGGTGGGCGCGGGGCTGCCGCACCTGCCGGCCGTCCTGTCGGCGAGCAAGTCCTACTCCGAGCGGCTCTTCCGCTACGCCCGCATCGACCGGCTCGACCGCGAGTCGGCCGACTTCGCGCTGCTGGCCCCGGCCGAGCGCGAGAAGGTCACCTTCACCGAGGACGCCCTCGACGCGCTGTACGGCGCGGCCGACGGCTACCCCTACTTCGTCCAGGCGTACGCCAAGGTCGTCTGGGACGTCGCACCCGACACCCCGATCACCGCCGACGACATCAAGGTCGCCGCGCCCGAGGCGGAGAGCGAGCTCGCCGTCGGCTTCTTCGGCAGCCGCTACGAGCGCGCGACGCCCGCCGAGCGCGACTACATGCGCGCCATGGCCATGCTCGGCGACGACCCGGTGCCCACCGCGTCCGTCGCCGACGAGCTGGGCCGCAAGCCGTCCAGCCTGTCGCCCGCCCGCGACGGGCTCATCAAGAAGGGCCTCATCTACAGCGCCGAACGCGGCCTGGTCGCGTTCACCGTCCCGCACTTCGGCAAGTTCCTCCGCTCCCAGCCCGCCTAGCACGATCCGGCTCTATCGAGTTCTCTAGCGAAAAGGCTAGAGAACGGTAGAAGGCTGCATCGAGACCTCGTCGTCCGGTCTCTATTCGGTTTTCTAGCACTGAGCGTAGAAAGCCGTAGATTCTGCTCGCATGCCCTCTGGCTTTATCTAAGTCTTTCTAGAGAATTTCGTAGAAAGTCTTAGAGACTGGCAGAGCGGACCGTGGATGCCGACAGGTGAGGCGGGGTATGACCCGGGTCGTGTGCCCCATGGGGGTGGGGCGCCAGACGACGTCGGGGGGAAACATGACAGACCGATTCCGCGGCCAGGACCCGGACAACGAATACGCCGGCGAGGACGAGTACGGCACCCAGGACCAGATGTCCTCCTCCATGCACGACGAGGCGTCGCTTCAGCAGGAGCAGGGCGGCAGCGCGCCGCGGCCGGAAAGCGAGTTCACGTCCGGTGGGGGCGACTACTCCGGCCAGGGCGAGCACGACGGCGTGCAGAGCCGGCCCGGCGCCGAGGAGGAGTACGAGGACGAGACGGGCGAGGACGACCTCGGAACCATCTGGTGACGGCCCGAGCAGGAGCCGTCCTAGATGTTGCGCGCACGGTCAGATGGGTACGGGAGGTGAGGCGATCCGCGGCGGGGCACTTCTCGTGATGTCGGGGTGAGACATGACCGTGCGACGCCAGTCCGGTGACCATGAGCCGGACGACGAACTCCTGCACGACGACGAGGTGGCCGCCTCGATACTCGGCTACGACGCGTCCGCGATGCGCCAGGACCAGGGCGGACGCCCGCCGGTCACCGGGTCGGAGAACCGGCACATGGTCCGGCTGCGGAAAGTGCTCCAGGCCCGGACCCGGCGGATCGTCGCCCGGCAGTCGCGAGGCGATGCCGTGCAGCCGTTCTGAAAGGCGCGCCGAGGAATCTCCACTAGGCGGTCGCGGAGACCTCGGGCACCACGATTCCCGCGCGCACGACGCGGTCGCGTTCGGCGGTCGACACCGCGAAGACGAGTTCCACGTCCAGGTCGTCCGCCCGGGCGGGGAAGGCCACGAACCGCCAGCAGCCCTCGCGCCAGACGTCCAGCGGCACGGCGCTCGCGATCATGTTCTCGTGCGCGATCCACGCAGGGCTGTCGTAGAGCGTCGCGTAAGTCTCCGCGACCGGGCTGCGGCGCCGCTCGCACGGCACCGCCGGGCGCTGCAGCCGGTGCCGTCCAGCCAGCGCCCCCAACTCGGGGGACAGCGCCGCGAACAGCGCCAGCTCCACCGCGAACACCAGCCCGACCTGCACCTGGACGTTCCGGAGCACGTCCACGCCCGCGTGCGGGGCGCCCAGCGAGGCGACCGCCGCGCACGTGAACAGGACGGCCCGCAGCACGCTCCTGCGGTCGACCTTCTTGCTGCTGAGCGCGCCGAAGCAGCCGCATCCGGCGTCCGGGCGGCCCACCCGAAGCTCGCCGACCACCCACGTCGCGGCGGCGAACGCCACCGTCGTCGCGAGCCGCACCGACAGATGCGACGTGACCAGCAGCGCCAGCCCGAGCAGGCCCTCGCCGACCCCGAGCCCGACCGTCATGCCGCGGCTGCGGCGCAGCGCCGTCAGCCGCGCCAGCCCCGCCGGGACGGGCACGCCGTGCACGTGGTCCGGCGCGTCCGCCGCCCGCTCCCGGAACATCAGCTTCGCCAGGCACGCCGCGAGCAGCACCGCCGCCAGCAGCAGGACCTGCGTGTTCTGGACGACCGTCACCATGACCCCTCCACCCCCGGCGGCACGTCCGGCCGGACGGACGCGTTGAAGCAGCCCCCGTCCAGGTCGCCGCCGAGCCCCGCGAACGCGACCGGCGTCAACTCGACGATCCGCCCCCGCGGGGACGCGCCGCACTCCACGCACCGGTCGCAGAACCGCGCCGCCATGCACCCGCACTCGATCACCGGCAGCGTCGCCGACCGTCCGCCGCACTCGTTCTCGAC
>NZ_SMKY01000028.1 GCF_004349235.1 Actinomadura darangshiensis
CGGCCACCCGCCCCTGACACCGTCCAGCCGGAACCCCCCGACCACCGGGCTTGAGTTCAACTCGCCTTGGGCGGCCAGCACGAGCGGCGGTTGCGTATCTTCGCAGGTCAGGTGGGGAAGCATCGGGTAGCCTCCCACGTGTTGCTCAGATGAGCAGAATGCTACGCAGATGTTGCGTCCCGCTGAACTGGGTTCTTACGGTGTGACCCCCAGCACAACCCGGGAGGGGAAGATGCGGAGAAGGTTCCTGGCGGGGGCCCTCGCCACGGTGGTCACGGTGGCGTCGGCCTGTTCGGTGTCGACCGGGCCGAGCGGCGACTCGAAGAAGAACGACGACGGGCAGCTGACGATCGGGTTCAGCGAGGTCACGCAGCAGTCGCCGTTCTACGTCCAGCTGAAGGACGGAGCGCAGCAGGCCGCGGGCAAGGCGGGGGCCAAGCTGCTCTTCGCGGACGCCAACGGCGACGTCACCAAGCAGAACAACGACATCCAGGACCTGATCACGCGCGGCGTGGACGTCCTCCTGGTCAACCCGGTGGACCCGAAGGGCGTCGCGGCGGGGCTGGCGGCGGCCAAGACCGCGAAGATCCCCGTCGTCACCCTGGACCGGCCGGTGCCGGAGGGCGCGGCGTCGCACGTCGGACGCGACAACACCCAGATGGGCAAGCTGGTGGGGGAGCGGCTCGCGAAGGCGCTCGGCGCAGCCGGCGGCAAGGTCATCGAGATCCAGGGCGACGCCGGCGGCGCGGTCGCCCGGGACCGCGGGAACGGGTTCGCGCAGGGCGTCAAGGGCAACCCGAAGATCAAGATCGTCAAGGGTCCGTACAGCGACTACATCCGGTCCAAGGCGGTCAGCGCCATGCAGGACCTGCTGCAGGCGAACCCCGACGTCAAGGCCGTCTACGCGCACAACGACGACATGGCGCTCGGCGCTCTGCAGGTGCTGCGGGAGAACGACCGGACGGACGTCAAGGTCGCCGGCGTGGACGGGCTCATGGAGGCGGTGAAGCTGATCCCGCAGGGCCAGTACGTCGCCACCGCGCTCAACGACCCGATCAGCGAGGCCGGGCAGGCGGTGCAGACCGCGGTCAAGGTCGGCCGCGGCGAGAAGGTCCCGTCGTACGTCGACGCGGGGACGGCCCTGGTCGACCCGGCCAACGCGGCGAAGTACAGCGGTTCCACCGTGTTCGCCGCGATGCAGCCCGCGTCCTGAGAGAAGCCGGAAGGAAAACTGTGCCTGAGAAAATGCTCGCGGCCGTCATGCACTCGCCCGGTGACATCCGGGTGGAGGAGGTCGCGAAGCCCGAGCCCGGTCCGGGCGAGGCCCTCGTCCGGGTCGACGCCTGCGGGGTCTGCGGTTCGGACATCGCCCGCATGCTCAAAGCGGGCGCGCACCGGATGCCGATCATCTGCGGGCACGAGTTCGCCGGCCGGGTCGCCGGAGCGGGGGCCGGCGTGCGCGGGGCGAGCGAGGGCGACCTGGTCGCGGTGCCGCCGCTGATCCCCTGCTTCGCCTGCACCGAGTGCCAGCGCGGCAGGTTCAGCCTCTGCCTCGACTACGACTACTTCGGCAGCCGCCGCGACGGCGCCTACGCCGAGTACGTCACGGTCCCGGACCGGAACCTGTTCGCGGTGCCGGAGCAGGTGCCCGCCGAGGCCGCGGCGATGCTGGACCCGGCGTCGATCGCGCTGCACGCGATCTGGCGGACGCGGCTGGGCGTCGGGCACCGGGTCGCGGTGCTCGGCGCGGGGCCGATCGGCCTGTTCGCCGTCCAGTGGGCGCGGCTGGCGGGCGCGTCGGACGTGCTGGCCGTCGACCTGAACGAGCGCAAGCTCGCGCAGGCGTCGGAGGCGGGCGCCACGCACGTCACCACCAGCGCGGAGGAGGCCCGCGACCTGGCGGCGGGCGGGTACGACGTGGTGATCGAGTCGGCCGGCAACCCGGTGACCGCGGACATGGCGGCGGCGCTGTGCGCCCGGCACGGCGAGGCCGTGTTCATCGGCATCCCGCACGCGCCGGTGGAGTTCGCGAAGGGCACCTTCAACGACTTCCTGCGCCGGGAGATCAGCCTGCACGGCGCCTGGAACTCGTTCTCGGCCCCGTTCCCCGGCGACGAGTGGCGGGCGGCGGCGGACGCGTTCGCCTCCGGCGCCCTGCGCTGGAAGTTCATGATCACCCATGAGCTGGGGCTGGACGCGCTGCCGGAGACGATGAGGCAGCTCGGGGAACGTTCCATCTTCAGCTCGAAGGTGCTGTTCCGGCCCGGGGAGCGGGCATGACCGCACTGCTGTCCATCGACCTCGGCACCGAGGGCGCGCGCGTCGCGGTGTTCGCCGGCGACGGCGCCGTCCTCGGCACGGGTCGCGACGGCTACACCACGCGGTATCCGCGGCCCGGCCGGGCCGAGCAGGACCCGGACGACTGGTGGCGCGCCGTCACGGCCGCGACCGGGGCCGCGCTCGCGGAGGCGGGGGAGCCGGAGATCGCGGGCGTCGCCGTCGCCACCACCGCGTCGACCGTCGTCGTCCTGGACGAGGCGGGCCGCCCGCTCCGCCCGGCGATCCTGTGGATGGACGCCCGTGCCGCCGACGAGTCCGCGGCGACCGCGGAGACCGGCCATGACGTGCTGAAGTACGCGGGCGGCTCCGACGCCGTCGAGTGGCTGGTGCCGAAGGCGATGTGGCTGGCCCGCCACGAACCGGAGGTCTACCGGCGGGCCGCCCGCGTCGTCGAGGCCGTCGACTACCTCACCTGGCGGCTCACCGGCAGGTGGACGGCGTCGCAGCTGAACGCCTGCTGCAAGTACAACCACGATCCGCGCGGTGGCGGGCACCCGGACGACCTGTACGCGCTGCTCGGCGTCTCGGACCTGGCCGCCAAGCTCCCGGCCGAGGTGCTCCCGGTGGGTGCGGCGGCGGGCGAGGTCACCGCGCGGGCATGCGCCGAGCTGGGGATCCGCGGCCGGCCGGCCGTCGCGGTCGGCGGCATCGACGCGCACCTGTCGCTGCTGGCCCTCGGCGGGCTGGAGCCGGGCCGGCTGTCGATCGTGTGCGGGACGTCCAACGCGTTCGTCGCCGAGATCGACGACCCCGTGTTCACCCCGGCGATCTGGGGCCCGTACCCGGACGCGCTGCGCCCCGGCCACTGGCTGGTGGAGGGCGGCCAGGTGTCGGCGGGTTCGGTGCTGCGCTGGACGAGCGAGGACCTCCTCGGCGTGGACCGCGCCGACCTGCCCCGGCTGTGGGCGGAGGCGGAGCAGGTGCGGCCCGGCGACCACGGCCTGATCGTCCTGGACCACTTCATGGGCAACCGCACGCCGCTCCGCGACCCGGGGCTGCGCGGCGCGGTGCTCGGCCTGACGCTCGGCACCACCCCCGCGCAGCTCTACCGGGCCGCCGTGGAGGGCGTCGCGTACGGGACGCGGCAGGTGCTGGAGTCGTTCCTCACCGCCGGGGTCCCGGTGAGGGACATCTACGTCTCCGGCGGCGTCCGGCACAACCCGCTCTGGCTGAAGACCATGGCGGACGTGCTGGACCGCCCGCTGCTGCTCGCCGGCCGCCCCGGCGGGGCGGCCGACGCCGGCGACAACCTCACGCTGCGCGCCTGCGCGGTCCTCGCGGCCACCGCCATCGGCGCGTACCGCGGCCTGGCCGAGGCGGCCGAGGCGTTCAGGCCGGTCACCACCCTCGTCGAGCCGGAGGGGCGGGACGCCCTCGGCGGCGCCTACGACACCGGCTACGAGCTGTACCGGCAGGCGACCGCCGCCACCCGCGACGTGTCGCACCTGCTCAGCCGCCCCAGCGAGGAGTCCCGATGAACGCCGAGGACGCCGACTACGAGACGCTGCTGCTGCGCGTCGCCGAGATGTACTACGAGGGCGACCAGACGCAGGAGCAGATCGGCCGCAAGCTGCACCTCACCCGCTGGAAGGTCGGGCGGCTCCTCGCCGAGGCCCGCACCGCCGGGATCGTCCGGATCGAGATCGTCCACCCCCGGCACCGGCTGCACGCGCGCGAGCGCGAGCTGAAGGAGCGCTACGGGCTGCGGGACGCGGTCGTGGTGCCCGTCGACGGCGCGGCGGGCGAGGTCGAGGCGCGCGACCTGGTCGCGGGCGCCGCCGCCCGCTACCTCGCCGACCTGTCCCCGGCGCCGCGCAGCCTCGGCGTGTCGTGGGGCCGCACGCTGGACGCGGTCGCCGCGCACATCGCCCCCGGCTGGGCGCGCGGCGTCCAGATCGTCCAGGTGAACGGCGGGCTGAGCCGCTCCCGCCGCCCCACCTCCGCGTCCGACATGGCCAGCCGGCTCGCGCACCACGGCGGCGGCACCGTCACGCTGCTGTCGGCGCCGGCGATCGTGGAGCAGGACTCGACGCGCGCCGCGCTGGAGAGCGACCGGTCGGTGGCGGGCGTCCTGGACCTGGCCAGGCAGTGCGGCGCGTTCCTGTTCAGCCCCGGTGCGCTGTCCTACGACTCCGTCCTCGTCGAGTCGGGCTACCTGAGCTCCGCCGACGTCGACGCGCTCGCCGCGTCGGGCGGCGTCGGCGACGTCGTCGGCCGGTTCGTCGACGGCGCGGGCCGGATCGTCTGGGACGACCTGGACCGCCGGACGCTCGGCATCACGCTCGACGACCTGCGCGCGGGGGCCTGGTCGATCGCCGTGGTGGCGGGCGAGCGCAAGCACCGGGTGTGCCGGGCCGTCGTCGCCGGCGGGATCTGCAACGTCCTGGTGACCGACGACACCACCGCCGCCCACCTGCTGGCGGACGCCGCATGAGCGACTCGCCTCTCCTGGAGATGACGGGGATCGTCAAGCGGTTCCCCGGCACGCTCGCCTGCGACGGCGCGAACCTGTCGGTCCGCGCGGGCGAGGTCCACTGCCTGCTCGGCGAGAACGGCGCCGGCAAGAGCACGCTGATGAAGATCCTCGCCGGCTCCTACCGGCCCGACGGCGGCGAGATCCGGCTCGCCGGGAGGCCGCTGCACGCCACGAGCCCGCAGGACGGCATCGCCGCCGGGATCAGCGTCATCTACCAGGAACTCGACCTCGCGCCGGACCTGACCGTCGCGCAGAACCTGTTCCTCGGGCGCGCGCCCGCGCGCGGCCCGTTCGTCCGGCGGCGCGCCCGCGCCGAGGCGGCGGCCGACGTCATCGAGCGCGTCGGCGGGACGTTCTCGCCCGCCGACCGGGTGGGCGACCTGCCGATCGCGGCGCAGCAGCTCACCGCCATCGCCCGGGCGCTGACGATGGACGCCAAGGTCATCGTCATGGACGAGCCGTCCGCGACGCTCGGCGAACGCGACCTGGAGGCGGTGTTCGAGGTCATCCGCGGCCTCGCCGCCGAAGGCCGCGCGATCATCTACATCTCGCACCGGCTCGACGAGGTGTCGCGGATCGGCGACCGCGCCACCGTCATGCGCGACGGCCGCGACGCCGGCGTGTTCGAGGTCGCCGACACCGGCCACGACGAGCTCGTCGCGGCGATGATCGGCGAGTCCCGCGACCTCGTCCGCCGCGAGGACCGGGCCGTGCCGTCCGGCGAGCCGCGGCTGGTCATCGAGCGGGCACGGGTCGGCGACATCCTCGACGTCTCCGGGATCGACGTCCGGCCCGGCGAGATCGTCGGCCTGGCCGGCCTCGGCGGCGCCGGGCGCACCACGCTGCTCAACGCGCTGTTCGGCGTCGTCCGCGCGGACGTCCGCGCCCGCCTGGACGGCGACCGGCTGCCGGTGGCCGGGCCGCGCACCGCCGTCCGGAACGGTCTCGCGCTGGTCCCCGAAAGCCGTAAGGAGCAGGGCCTCTTCCTCGGGCTCGGCGTCTCCCGCAACGCCGCCGTCAGCGCGCTGGGCCCGCTGGCGCCGCGCTCGCGGGGCCGCCGGATGACCGAACCGGTCCTCGCCGGCCTCGGCGTCAAGCACACCTCCGCGGACCAGCCCGTCGGCGAGCTCTCCGGCGGCAACCAGCAGAAGGTCGTGCTCGCCAAGTGGATCGTCCGGGGCATGCGGGTGCTGCTGCTGGACGAGCCCACCCGCGGCCTCGACATCGGCGCCAAGGCCGACCTCTACCAGCAGGTCCGGCGGCTCGCCGACGACGGCGTCGCCGTCCTGCTCGCCAGCAGCGAGCTCGCCGAGCTGACCGCCCACGCCGACACGGTCTGGGTGCTGCACGAGGGCCGCAACATCGCGCGGTTCGACCCCCGCACCGCTCCGGAGGCCGACATCGCCCACACCGTCATCACGGGAGCAACACCATGACCCAAACCGCCTCGAAGGCCAAGCCGGCCTTGGCCGGTATCGTGCCCCGCCGCCACGGCCTCGCCCTGCTGCGCAACGGGAACCTGCTCGTCGTCTTCCTGGTGCTGTGCGTCATCGCGTCGATCCTGGCACCGGAGTTCCTGACCACCCGCAACATCGCCAACCTGCTGCAGCAGTCGAGCCTCACCGGCATCGTCGCGATCGGCATGACGATGGTCATCCTCACCGCCGGCATCGACCTGTCGGTGGGCAGCACCGCCGCGTTCGCCGGGATGACGGTGGCCGTCCTGATGTCGGACGGCTGGCCGCCCGCGATCGCCGTCCTGGTGTCGCTCGCGGCCGGAGCCGCCGCCGGCGCCGTCATGGGCGGGCTGTCGGCGTACCTGTCGCTGCCCAGCTTCATGACCACGCTCGCCGGGCTCACCAGCATCCGGGGGCTCACCTACCTGCTGACCGGCGGCACCCCGGCCGGCGGCGACGCGCCCGACGGCTTCCAGCTCCTCGGCGGCGGGTTCATCGGGAACGTCCCGATCGTCGGGCTGATCTTCATCGCCGTCACGGTGCTCGCCGCGCTGGTCCTGCGGGGGACGACGTTCGGCGAGTACGTCTACGCGGTCGGCAGCAACCGGGAGGCCGCCCGCCTGTCCGGCCTGCCCGTGCGCGCCGTGACCGTCTCGGTCTTCGCCATCTCCGGGCTGCTCGCCGCGTTCGCGGGCGTCCTGCTCACCTCGCGGCTGACGATCGGCCAGCCGACCGCCTTCAACGGCCTGGAACTGGACGCGATCGCCGCCGTCGTCCTCGGGGGGACGAACCTGTTCGGCGGGCGCGGCAACGTCTTCGGCACGTTCGTGGCGGTCCTGCTGCTGTCGGTCGTGAAGAACCTGTTCAACCTCGTCGGGCTGAGCTCGTTCTTCCAGATGGTGGTGACCGGCCTCATCGTGGTGGCGGCGCTCATCCTCAACCGGATCCTGGAGAACAGGGGGAACCGTGGCTGACCCGACGACCCTTCCGAAGAAGACGGACCAGCAGGGGCTGCGCGCGTTCCTGCACGGCCTGCCCGCCGTCGACCAGACCGGGGCGCAGGAGCGCGCCGCGCGGCTGGCGTCGCGGTCGATCAAGACCTCGGCGAAGGCCGCCGCGATCGATCTGGCGATCTCGATGGTGGACCTGACCACGCTGGAGGGCGCGGACACGCCGGGGAAGGTCCGGGCGATGTGCGCCAAGGCCGTCCGCCCCGATCCGGCCGTCCCGTCCGTCCCGGCGGTCGCCGCCGTGTGCGTGTATCCGGACATGGTGGACGTGGCGGTGGACGCCCTGCGCGGCACCGGGGTCGGGGTCGCGTCGGTGGCGACCGCGTTCCCGTCCGGGCGCGCGCCGCTGGAGGCCAAGCTCGCCGACACCCGCGCGGCGGTCGCGGCGGGGGCGGCCGAGATCGACATGGTGATCGACCGCGGCGCCTTCCTGTCCGGCGACTACGCGAAGGTCTCCGACGAGATCGCCGCGGTGAAGCGGGCCTGCGGGCCCGCGCACCTGAAGGTGATCCTGGAGACGGGCGAGCTGGCGACCCTGGACAACGTGCGGCGGGCGTCCTGGCTGGCGATGCGGGCGGGCGCCGACTTCATCAAGACCTCCACCGGGAAGATCTCCCCGGCCGCGACGCTCCCGGTGACGCTGGTGATGCTGGAGGCCGTCCGCGACTACCGCGCGGCCACGGGCCGCCAGGTCGGCGTCAAACCCGCCGGCGGCATCCGCACCACCAAGGACGCGATCAAGTACCTGGTGCTGGTGAACGAGACCGCCGGCGCGGACTGGCTGTCGCCGGACTGGTTCCGCCTGGGCGCCTCGTCGGTGCTGAACGACCTGCTGATGCAGCGCCGCAAGCTGTCCACCGGGGTGTACTCCGGTCCCGACTACTTCACCCTGGACTGAGGGATCATGACGGTTTTCGAGTACGCGCCGGCGCCGGAATCGGCGGCGATCGCCGACGTCCGCGCCTCGTACGGGCTCTTCATCGACGGCGAGTTCACCGACGGCGGCGGGGAACCGTTCAAAACGGTGAACCCCGCCACCGAGGAGGCCCTGGCCGAGGTCGCCACCGCCGACCAGGCGGACGTGGACCGCGCGGTCGCGGCCGCACGGCGGGCCTTCGAGACGGTATGGGGGCCGATGCCCGGGACGGAGCGGGCCAAGTACCTGTTCCGCATCGCGCGGCTGCTCCAGGAGCGCTCCCGCGAACTGGCCGTGCTGGAGTCGATCGACAACGGCAAGCCGATCCGCGAGTCCCGCGACGTCGACCTGCCGCTGGTCGCCGCCCACTTCTTCTACTACGCGGGCTGGGCCGACAAGCTCGGCCACGCCGGGTTCGGGCCGGACCCGCGCCCGCTCGGCGTCGCGGGGCAGGTCATCCCCTGGAACTTCCCGCTGCTGATGCTGGCCTGGAAGATCGCCCCCGCCCTCGCCTGCGGCAACACCGTCGTCCTCAAACCGGCCGAGACCACGCCGCTGACCGCGCTGCTGTTCGCCGGCATCTGCCGCCAGGCCGGCCTGCCGCCCGGTGTCGTCAACATCGTCACCGGCGCCGGCGAGACCGGACGCCTCCTGACGGGGCACCCCGGGATCGACAAGGTCGCCTTCACCGGCTCCACCGGCGTGGGCCGGCAGATCGCCCGCCAGGTGGCCGGCACGCGCAAGCGGCTCACCCTGGAACTGGGCGGCAAGGCCGCCAACATCGTCTTCGACGACGCCCCGATCGACCAGGCCGTCGAGGGCATCGTCAACGGGATCTTCTTCAACCAGGGCCACGTGTGCTGCGCCGGCTCCCGCCTCCTCGTCCAGGAGTCGGTCGCCGCCGAACTCCTGGAGCGGCTCCGGACGCGGATGGCGACGCTGCGCGTCGGCGACCCCCTCGACAAGAACACCGACATCGGTGCGATCAACTCCGCCGCCCAGCTCGCGCGCATCCAGGACCTCGTCGCGGCGGGCGAGGCGGAGGGGGCCGAGCGCTGGGCGCCGGCCTGCGACCTTCCGGCGCAGGGGTACTGGTTCCCGCCCACGGTGTTCACCCAGGTGGCGGCCTCGCACCGGATCGCCCAGGAGGAGATCTTCGGGCCCGTCCTGTCGGTGCTGACCTTCCGCACCCCCGACGAGGCCGTCACCAAGGCCAACAACACCCCCTACGGGCTCTCCGCCGGGATCTGGACCGACAAGGGCTCGCGGATCCTGTGGACGGCCCAGCGCCTGCGGGCCGGAATCGTGTGGGCCAACACCTTCAACAAGTTCGACCCCGCCTCGCCGTTCGGCGGCTACAAGGAATCCGGATACGGCCGCGAAGGCGGACGCCACGGACTGGAGGCCTACCTCGATGTCTGACCGTCTCACCGTCCGCAAGACCTACAAGCTGTACATCGCCGGGGCGTTCCCCCGGTCCGAATCCGGCAGGACCTACGTGGTGAACGACGCCAAGGGCGGTTTCGCGGCCAATGCCGCGAAGGCGTCCCGCAAGGACGTCCGCGACGCGGTCGCGGCGGCCCGCAAGGCCCAGCCCGGCTGGGCGGACCGCACCGCCTACAACCGCGGCCAGATCCTCTACCGCATCGCCGAGATGCTGGAAGGCCGCCACGACGAGTTCACCGCCGAACTCCGCCGGACCGGACTGTCCAAGGCCGACGCCGCCGCCCATGTGGACGCCGCCGTCGACCGGTGGGTCTGGTACGCCGGGTGGGCCGACAAACTCGCCGCGGTCACCGGTGCCGCCAACCCCGTCTCCGGCCCGTTCTTCAACTTCTCCACCCCCGAGCCGACCGGGGTGGTCGCCGTCGTCGCCCCCGACGACCCCCTCCTCGGCCTGGTCTCGGTGCTCGCCCCGGCGATCGTCGCCGGCAGCACCGCCGTCGTTCTGGCGTCCGAGCTCTCCCCGCTGCCGGCGGTCGTCCTCGCCGAGGTCCTGGCCACCAGCGACCTGCCCGGCGGGGTGGTCAACATCCTCACCGGCGACCGCGCCGAACTGGCCCCCTGGCTGGCCTCCCACATGGACGTGAACGCCATCGACCTCACCGGCGCCGCCCCCGACCAGGCCCCCGAACTCGAAGGGGCCGCCGCCGGCAACCTCAAACGCGTCCTGCGGCCGTCCGGTACGGACTGGACGGCCACCCCCGGCATCGACCGCATGACCGCCTTCCTGGAGACCAAGACCGTCTGGCACCCCGTAGGCGTCTGAACCCGCCGCCACCCGGTGCCCTCCCCGCACGCACCGAACTCACCGTCCCCGGTGGGTGCGTGACCGCGGCGCCCGCCAGGAGGGGCCCGCTGGTGTAGTGGCCGAGGAACGCCTGCCGGACGGCGTCGGCGGTGTACCGGAACGGGACCACGCGCGACGCGCCGTCCAGCCAGCCCGATGCAGGTCGCATCCGGCGGCCTGCGCCTCGCCGACCGCCTGGACGTGATCGAGAGCCTCCTGGGCCCCCGCGTCCTCGACTACGCGATCCGGTAATCCGCCCTGCGGCGGACGAAGCCCGCATCGCACACATACCGGGCCGCTCGATCGCAAGCGGCGGGAGCGCCCACTTACACTGTTGCAGTGATTACAACGGGCCATGGCCCGCCGCGGGGAGGGGACGGGAGCCGATGAGCCTTCGTCAGTTCGAGTACGCCCTGGCCGTTGCCGAGGAGGGGTCGGTGACGGCCGCGGCGGAACTGCTGCACGTCGCTCAACCGTCCATGTCGCAGCAGATCCGGGGCCTGGAACGGGAACTCGGCGTGAAACTGTTCGCCCGCACGCCGACCGGACTGGTGCCGACCGCGGCCGGCCGCGCGTTCCTGCGGGAGGCGGAGGTCGCGGTCAACGCGGCGCGGCGGGCGAAGGCGACGGCGCGGGCCGGTGCCGACGAGCTGGTGGGCGAACTGGTGGTCGCGGTGCAGATGGGCTTCGGCGCGCGGCAGTTGCCGGGCGCGCTGGGCGCGCTGCGCCGCCGCTTCCCGCGGCTGGAGGTCACCGTCTTCGAGGAGCCGAGCTCCGCCGAACTGGAGCGGCTGGGACGCCGGGGCGTCCTGGACCTCGCCCTGATGGCGGCATGCGATCAGACACCCGACGACGCCCACCACCTCGGCGACGAGGAGTTCGTCGTGGTGCTGGGCGCCGGGCACCGGCAACTCGCCGCGGACCGGGTCGAGCTGCGCGAACTGGAGGGGGAGCCGTGGGTGAGGTTCGACCGCGACAGCGCACTCGACGGCGTGCTGCTGGACGTGCTGCGGGGCAACGAGCGGCCCCCGGCCACCGCCGCCCGCGTGTCCCAGGCGGCGACGGCCGTGCGCTGGGCCGCCCACGGACTGGGGGCAACGCTCGTCCCCGCCTCCGCGGTGCCCCACGATCACGAGCACCTCGCGCGCCCGGTGTCCCCGGCCGTTTCCCAGCCCGTCATCGCCGTGCTCCGGCACGACGCGGGGCCGGCGGAGACGGCCCTGCTCGACCTCCTGCGCCAGGAGACCTGGCACGACTCCGCTGAACTCAGCCTCGGTGGAATTCGCCGCCGTCGATAGCGAGACTGCTCCCGGTCAGCCAGCTCGCTCGGCCGGACACAAGGAACAGCACCGCGTTGGCGATGTCGTCGGGTCGGCCGTCGCGCCCCAGCGGCACGACGCTTCCGGTCTCGCTCGGCGCCGCGGCGTCGCCCTGGTCCGGCGCGCCGTCCAGGCGTGCCCACTGCTCCCGCGTCGCTTCGCCGCCGGGGGTGGCGGTCCTGCCAGGGGACACGGTGTTGACCCGGATACCGAACGGGGCCAGCTCCAAGGCCAGTCCCCGGCTGTAGTTCTCCAGCGCGGCCTTAGCCGCCGTGTAGTGCAAGAACGGCGCTACCGGCGTGGGGACGGCGGCCGAGGAGACATGCACGATCATCCCTGAACGCCGCTCGCGCATCCCCGGCGTCAACAGTGAATTCAGCCGCACTGAGGCCAGGAGGTTCAGGTTCAGCGCGTCCTGCCACTCCTCGTCGGGGATGGCCGAACTGCCGCCGCCTGGCCGCGCCCCGCCTGCGTTGTGGACGAGGATGTCCACCCCTCCGAACGTTTCCTGCGCGGCAGCGGCGAGCGCCTCCGCTCCGGCCCGCGTCCGGACGTCGGCCGCCACGAAGGCGGCCCCTTCCGGCACCGTGCCCGCCGCCGACCTGGCGGTCGCGAGCACCTCGGCGCCCGCGTCCAGGAACTGGCGCACGACGGCCGCTCCGATACCGCGAGAACCACCCGTGACCAGGGCCCGCTTTCCCTTGAGTTCCCGCATTTGCGACCCGCTTTCGATCGTGGTCATGTCGGCCCTTTCGGTAGTGTGTTCATTCGCTCGACGAAAAGGTGTGACATGTGCGAATCGCGATGATCACCTCGTCGAGTTGTTTCACGCTACGTCCGAAAAAGAACGAGAAGCAAAGACGAAATGTCAGCGGACGCCATAGGAAATTCCTAAGTCCCCTGGCCGCGGCGCTGGTCGAGGGTTCCGGGGTGTGGACGTCGTCGGCCACAACTACTCTGGCCACATCAAGGAGATGGGACGGGAGTTCCCGGCATCGTCCGCCGCTCTTCCTTCCCGGTCGAGTACGTTTCCCTGATCGTCCGGCTGCGTCCCGGCCTGGGCGCCTGCACCGACCGCATCGTCAAGGAGGCCCGATGGTCCGCTCGTTCGCCGACGCCGTCCGCTGGACGGAAGAGGGCACCAAGCTGTTCCTCGGAGCGGCCGGAGACCTGGCCGAGCCGGAGTTCGACGCCCCCAGCCTGCTGCCCGGCTGGACCCGGAGGCATTTGGTCGCCCACGTCGCGGCGAACGCCGAAGCGCTCGGCAACCTGGTGCACTGGGCGGCCACCGGCGAGGCGACCCCCATGTACGCCTCGCCCGAAGAACGGTCGGCCGGGATCGAGAGTGGCGCCCGCATGGACGGCGCCGAGCTGACCGGCTGGCTGGCCCGGTCCAGCAACGCGCTGCGGACGGCGATGGACGGCCTGACCGAGCCTCAGTGGCAGGCCGAGGTGGCCACGGCGCAGGGCCGCGCCGTGCCCGCCACCAACGTGCCCTGGATGCGGTCGCGCGAGGTGTTCATCCACGCCGTCGACCTCGACCGCGGAGTCTCCTTCGCCGATCTACCGGGCGACTTCCTGCAAGCCCTCGTCACCGACATCGCCGCCGAGCGGCAACTGGACCCCGGGACACTGCCGGACGGGCCGCTGCCCGACGTGGCCGCCTGGCTGGCAGGACGCCCGCACAGCCTCGCCGGCGCCCCGCCGATCGGCTCCTGGCTCTGACGCCGGTTCTACGGGCCAACTGAGCCGGGGAACCGGCGGCTGACGGTCAGCCGCCCGGTGTGGAGGCGTCCTGGAGCGGGACGGGCAGCCGGTCGCGGAGCTCGTCGACCGTGACGCCGAAGGTCTCGCGGACCGACGCGCCGTCCGGGCCCACGTCGATGACGGCGATGTCGGTGTAGACCCGGCTGACGCAGCCGACGCCGGTCAGCGGGTAGGTGCAGGCGGGCACCAGCTTGGACGCGCCCTCCTTGTCGAAGAGCGTCATCATCACGAAGACCTGCTTGGCGCCGATGGCCAGGTCCATCGCGCCGCCGACGGCCGGGATGGCACCCGGGGCGCCGGTGCTCCAGTTGGCGAGGTCCCCGGTCGCCGAGACCTGGAACGCGCCCAGCACGCACACGTCGAGATGGCCGCCGCGCATCATGGCGAAGGAGTCCGCGTGGTGGAAGTACGACGCGCCGGGCAGCTCGGTCACCGGGACCTTGCCGGCGTTGGTGAGGTCGGGGTCCACGTCGTCACCGGTCGCGGCGGGCCCCATGTTGAGCATGCCGTTCTCGGTGTGCAGGACGACGCCGGACCCGTCCGGGAGATGGTCGGCGACCCGGGTGGGCCGGCCGATGCCGAGGTTGACGTAGGAGCCGGCCGGGATGTCGCGGGCGACGACCGCGGCGAGCTCGTCCGGCGTGAGGGGCCCTGTGGTGACGGACATGGTCAGCGCGCTCCTTGGACGGTGTACTGCCGCTCATCGACCCGTACCACGCGGTCGACGTGGATACCGGGTGTGACGACCGCCTCCGGGTCGAGGTCGCCGGTGGCGACGACCTCGGCCACCTGCACGATCGTGGTGGCCGCGGCCGTGGCCATGACCGGAGCGAAGTTGCGGGCGGTCTTGCGGTAGACGAGGTTGCCCATCCGGTCGGCGCGATGGGCCGCGATCAGCGCGACGTCGCCCTTGATGGGGAACTCCAGGAGGTGGACGCGCCCGTCGATGGTCCGGGTCTCCTTGCCCTCGGCCAGGGGAGTGCCCACGGCGGTCGGGCAGTAGAAGGCGCCGATGCCCGCACCGGCCGCGCGCATCCGCTCGGCGAGGTTGCCCTGCGGCACGACCTCCAGCTCGATCTTCCCGGCCCGGTAGAGCTCGTCGAAGACGTAGGAGTCGCTCTGCCGGGGGAAGGAGCAGAGCACCCTCCGCACCTGCCCGGCCTTGAGCAGCGCGGCCAGCCCCACGTCGCCGTTGCCGGCGTTGTTGGACACGATGGTGAGGTCCTTCGCGCCCTGCCGGATCAGCCCGTCGATGAGGTCGAACGGCATGCCCGCGAAGCCGAAGCCGCCGACCAGGACGGTGCTGCCGTCCTCGATCCCGCTCACGGCCTCGTCGACGCTGTCAAAGATCTCAGCTCGGCTCATGCTCCCGCCTCCGTGCTGTCCAGGACGACGGCCAGGCCCTGCCCGACGCCGATGCAGATGGCGGCGACGCCCCAGCGCTCGCCGCGCTCGCGGAGCACCTTCGCGAGCGTGCCGAGGACGCGGGCGCCGCTGGCCCCCAGCGGGTGGCCGATCGCTATCGCGCCGCCCCTGGTGTTGACGATCTCCGGGTCGACGCCCCAGGCGTCGACGCAGACCAGCGACTGGACGGCGAAGGCCTCGTTGAGCTCGACTGCGCCGACCTGGTCCCAGCCGATCCCGGCTCGCGCGAGGGCGCGGTTCGCCGCCTCGACGGGGGCGTAGCCGAACTCCTGCGGGTCGAGGGCGAACGCGCCCCGTCCGGCGATGCGCGCGAGGGGGTCGAGGCCGATCCGCTCGGCGGCGGCGGACGAGCCGAGCAGCAGGGCGGACGCGCCGTCGCTCAGCGGCGAGGCGTTGCCCGCGGTGATGGTGCCGTCCGGGCGGAAGCTCGGCTTGAGCCCGGACAGCTTCTCCAGCGAGGTGTCGGCGCGGATGCCCTCGTCCCGCTTCAGCCCATCGGCGGGGACGACGAGGCCGTCGTAGAAGCCCTCGTCCCACGCGGCCGCCGCCAGCCGGTGGGACCGCAGGGCGAACGCGTCCTGGCGCTCCCGTCCGACGCCGTACTTCCGCTGGAGCTGCTCGTTGGCCTCCCCGAGCGAGACGGTCCACTCCTTCGGCATGCGCGGGTTCACCAGCCGCCAGCCGAGCGTGGTCGAGACCGCGGCGAGGTCGCCGGCCGGGAAGCCCTTGGCCGGCTTCGGCAGCACCCACGGCGCCCGGGTCATCGATTCCACCCCGCCGGCCAGGACGACGTCGGCGTCCCCGGACTCGATCGTCCGCGAGCCGATCATCGCCGCGTCCAGGCTGGAGCCGCACAGCCGGTTGACGGTCGAGCCGGGCACGCCGGTCGGCAGCCCGGCGAGCAGCGCGGCCATCCGGCCGACGTTGCGGTTCTCCTCGCCCGCACCGTTCGCGTTGCCCCAGACGACCTCGCCGATCCCGGCCGGGTCCAGCCGCGGCGCCCGCTCCAGCAGCGCGGTGATCACGCCCGCCGCGAGATCGTCCGGCCGGACGCCCGACAAGGCGCCGTTGAACCGCCCGAACGGTGTCCGGACGGCGGAGTACAGGTAGGAGCTCATGCCGTCGAGGCTAGATGGCCTCCCTTGATACAGTGAAGTATCAATATCCGTCCTCATTGAGACGTTCACGATATGGATCTGCGCCACCTGCGGTACTTCGTCGCCGTCGCCGAGGAACTCCATTTCGGACGCGCCGCCGAGCGGCTCTCGATGGCCCAGCCGCCGCTGTCGCAGGCGATCCGCCGGCTAGAGCACGAACTGGGCGTGGAGCTTCTCCACCGGAGCACGCGCAGGGTCGGCCTCACCGACGCCGGCCGCAGCTATTTGGCACGGGCCCGGAGGATTCTCGGCGAGGTGGACGAGGCCGCGCACGAGGCCCGCCGGGTCGCGGCCGGCGCGGTCGGCCACCTCGCGGTCGGCTGCGTGGGCTCGGCGACCTACAGCCTGCTGCCCGCACTCTCCCGCGGTCTCTCCCTGGAACTGCCCGGCGTCGACTTCTCCTTCCGCGGCGAGATGCTGGTGCCCGACCAGGCCGAGGCGCTGCGGACCGGCGAGATCGACCTGGCGCTGCTGCGCCCCCCGATCGCCGACCTCTCGCTCACCGTCCTGCCGCTGCGCCGGGACTGGCTCATCGTCGCCGTTCCCGCCGACCACCCGCTGGCCGCCCTACGGCAGGTGGAGATCACCGACCTGGCGGACGCCGCCCTCATCGTGCATTCCGCGGACCGCCGCTCGGTGATGTACGACGTCGTGCTCGGGCTCTTCCACGACGCCGGGATCGAGCCCCGGATCCGGCACGAGGTCGGCGAGACGTCCACTCTGATCACCCTCGTCGCGGGCGGTCTCGGCGTCGCGGTCGTCCCGGAGCCGGTGACGGCCCTGGCCCTCGAAGGCGTCGCCTACCTGCCGTTGGCGCAGCCCGCCGCGCACGTCGACCTGGCGGTCGCCCACCGGACCGACCGCACGGAACCGCACCTGGCCCGAGCCGTCTCGCTCGTCCGCCGGATCGTCTGAGCCGCCCCGGACGGCCCGTACCAGCCACATCGACGCGGCGAACAGGGCCGGGGCCGCAGATGCCGGTTGTATTCGGACAGATGGACATGGAGTGCGGTCAGAAGGGCCTCGCCGAAGCGGCGTGCCGGCGCGATGGGGCGGCTCCCCACCCCGGTGACCGGCGGGGTCGGGGGTGGGGAGCCCTGACGCCGCCGAGGGTTGCTGTTCCGCGCGGCGGCGCCTACCGGCGGTGATGCGTGAACCGCCGACACGTGTGCAGCGCCACCGCACCTCGAAGTGTCACCCGAGCGCGGACGGCCCGGTGGCCGGAGACCGTGCGGCGTTCAGCGCATCTCTCGCAGGCGTTTCAGGTTTCGGCGGCCGATCTCGTTCGCGGTCCGTAGGAAGTCGATGGCCCGTTCAAGCTCTTCGGCCGTGAAGCGTTCGGCAAGGGTGGACTCCCAGTCGGCCTTCATCGGGCCCCAGATGCGCCCGGCGCTGACGTAGAAGCGTCGGGTCACCTCCACCTTGATCCGGCGCCGGTCGGCGGGGTCGGGAACGCGGCGCGCGTAGCCGGCCTCTTCGAGCCGATCGATCACGCCGGTCACCGCCCCCGTGGACAGCCCGGCCTCGGCCGCCAGTTCGCCGGCGGTCAGTCCTCCGCTGTTCTCAATGATGTTCAGGCAGTGCAGGTCGGTGCGGTTCACGCCGAGGTGCCCGGCGGCCAGGCCGTCGAAGGCGCTGTCCTGGTTGCCGCTCACCCGGAACTCGCCGACCAGGTCGTCGACCAGTTCGCTCTTCGTCCTACGGGGTGTCTTCGCCACGCACGATATCCTTCACATGCTAAGATACTTTGCTACTAAGTAGCTTGCCCAACAAGAGATGGTAGTCCTGCCGAGGGGGAGATCGAGATGGCGAACGCGAGACTGGACTGGCGGCTGGAGCTGGTCCAGGTGCCGGTCTCCGACGTCGACCGGGCCAAGGCCTTCTACGTCGACAAGCTCGGATTCAACGCCGACCATGACCATCAGGTGAGCGAGGAGCTCCGCTTCGTCCAGCTCACGCCGCCCGGCTCCGCTTGCTCAATCGCGCTCACCACCGGTGCCCACCAGATGGAGCCCGGCTCGCTCGACGGCCTGCAAGTGGTGGTCACCGACGCGGACGCGGCCCGAGCGGAACTCCTCAAGCGCGGGGTCGAGGTGGGCGAGGTCCAGGAGTTCCCCTGGGGTCGGTTCGTCTTCCTCCAGGACCCGGACGGGAACGGCTGGGCGGTGCAGCAGCCCATCAGGCCCGGCGAATGACACCGACCGGTTCGGGGGGCGGCCGAGCGGGGGCATCGTCGGTCGCGGGGACGGCCAGTTCGGTGAACGGCAACGGGCAGGCCGGTTGGTGCGAACACTCGATCAGGTCCGCGCAGCCCGCGGTCAGTGCTTGCCGCAAGGTGCCGGCGATGACGGTCAGATCGGCGATCCTGGCTTCGACCTCGGTCAGTTTCGTCCGTACTCGCGCCCTCAGCCCGGCATCGGGAGGCTGATGGCGGTGGGTGCCGGCCTCCAGCAGCTCGGCCACCTCCTGCAACGTGAACCCGAGCCGCTGTGCCGCCTTGATCACACGCAGCCTCGTGATCGCGTCCGCGGGATACAGCCGGTGCCCGCCGGGCGTGCGCCGGGGTTCGGCCAGCAGTCCGCGCCGCTCGTAGTACCGCAGGGTCTGCTGGTTGACGCCGGCCGCCGCCGCGACCTGTCCGCTGCGCAACCCGGTGGTGGCCGCTCGGCCGGTCACGAATCGGCTCCCATCGCCTCGGCCGCTCGGGCGGCCAGTGCGTCCAGTACCGCCGTGTGCCGGTCGTCGACGCCGGCCTCCAGCGACAGCGCACCGGCGGTGGCGGTGAGCGTGAAGGTGAAGAACGAGCAGCATCCGGTCTCGTGAGCGGCCAGTTCGGCCGCTCGGCCCGCGATCTCCGGATCGGCGCGCAACACCATCTGTACCCGCTCGGGACCTGCCCGTCGGACTTCGGTGACGGCCTCGGCGAAGAACGTGTCGAATGCCGCCATGCGCAGCGGTTGTTCAACCGTCGGCAGGGTGCACGCCGTAGGCACCCAGTCTTGCCCTGCACCTGCCTGTTCGAGTCCCATGATCCGACGGTAAACCTGTACCCCGGTACTGGATGCAACCCGCACTGCCCGGTTTCGTGGTTCACTGCTCTGCTGCACGGCGCCGAACGCGGGCTTCGAGGAGGTCCGCCACGTCGGTGAGGGCGGTCTCGATGCGCCCGTAGACGCGGGGGTCGAGCAGGGTGACGCCGTCGAAATCGCCGGCGGACGCGAAGATCGCGACCGGCACGGTCAGCGCCTGGAAGAAGGCGAAGAGCGGCCGCAGGGCATGCTCCAGGACGAGCGCATGGTGGTCGCCTCCACCGGTCGCAGCCAGCAGGACGAGCTTGTTTGCGAGCGCGTACTGGTCGACGAGATCGAAGAAGTGCTTGAACATGCCTGGGTAGGAGCCGCGGTACACCGGTGCCGCGGCGATCAGGAGGTCGGCCTCCTCAGCGAGCCGGAGCGCGGCTTCGACTTCGGGCGGGACGTCGTCGCGTTCGAGGGCCTCGGTGAAACCTGCGCCCAAGCGGTACACATCGACCTGGGACGCCTCGATGGGGAGCATCCCTTTCAACGTGTCGAGGATGGCATCGACGAGGCCCATGGTCTTCGACCGCAGGCTCGGGCTGCCGTTGACGACGACGACTCGCAGCACCGCCCCGCCCGTCTGCGCGTCTGGCCGCGCATCGGCGATGGACAGGGCGCTCATGCCGCGTTCCTCTCGCGCGCGGCGACCTCGCGGCGGACGACCGGCGCGACCTCGGTTCCGAGTCGCTCGATCGCGTCGAGGTGCTCCTTCTGCGGCATCCCGCCGAAGCCCATCTGGATGATGGCCCGGTTCACGCCGTACAGCTCGTGGTAGGTGAGCAGCTTGTCGATGACCTCTTGGGGGCTGCCGACCAGCAGACCGGACCCCGGGGACGCCTGCGCGTCGAACGCGGCTCGTGGGAGCAGCATCCCCTGACCCCGCTGGTGGTTGTTCTCCTTCATCCCCTTCGCGAAGTAGGGGTACATCACGTCCCTCGCCTGCCGGCTCGTGCGTCCCACGTATCCGTGCGTGTTGATGCTGACCGGAAGCGCGCCGGCATCGTGTCCCGCCTGCTCCGCGGCCGCGCGGTAGAGCTGGACGGTCCGCTCGTGGTAGGTCACCGGCCCCAGCAGGAGGGCCAGCGCCATCGGCAGCCCGAGCCGGCCGGTGCTGATCGCGGACGCCGCCGAACCGCCTACCCCCACCCAGATCGGGAGGGTGCCGCCGTCGGCGCGGGGTGCGATGTCGGCGCCGGCCAGCGGAGCGCGGAGGCGTCCCTGCCAGCTGAGCGGGTTCCGTTCACGGATCTTGAGCAGCAGGTCGAGCTTCTCGCGGAAGAGGTCCGCGTAGTCCTTCAGGTCGTAGCCGAACAGCGGGAAGGACTCGGTGTAGGAGCCGCGGCCCGCGATGATCTCCGCCCGGCCCTGCGAGAGCAGGTCGATCGTCGCGAACTGCTCCCAGACCCGTACCGGGTCCTCCGAGCCGAGGACGGTGACCGAGCTCGTCAGGCGGATGTGCCCGGTCGCCTCGGCGGCGGCCGCCAGCAGGATCGCGGGGGCCGATCCGACGAAGTCGGAGCGGTGGTGCTCGCCGACGCCGAAGACGTCGAGGCCCGCCTCGTCGGCGACCCGCGCCTGCTCGATCGTCTCGCGCACGCGCTGCCGCGGTGACGGGAGCCGCCCGGTGACGGGGTCTTCCGTCACCTCGCCGAACGTCATGATCCCTATCTCGAATGCCATCTCCGTACTCCTCTGTCGTCGGGGCCGAACGAGCATCTACACCGCCCTTCAAGTTGTCTGCGCAGGCAGATATTCCCGAAGTGGCGGGAGCCACTGGTTGTCTGTGCAGGCAATCGGGGAAGTGGCTTCGGCAGGCCTGATCCGGATACGGTGCAGCCATGGCGACCGATCGTCTGCGCGACCTTGAGGACGAGGCGTGGAGGGGCTTCCTGCTCACTCACGACAGGCTCTGGCGCTCGATGGAGGAGGGGCTCGCCGCGCTGAACGTGAGCATGGCCGAGTACAGCGTGCTGGCTCTCCTCGGTGACGCCGGACCGAAGGGCATGCGGATGTCCGACCTCGCCGAACGCCGCCTGATGTCCACGGGCGGGTTCACCCGCCTCGCCGACCGGCTGGAACGCCGAGGTCTCATCGAGCGGCGGCGGTCGGACGCCGACGGCCGCAGTCTCGACGCGATTCTGACGAAGGACGGGCGGGCGCTCCTGCGGAAGGCATGGCGCCGCCATCACCGCGACCTTCGCGAACTGTTCTTCGACCGGCTCGGCGACGACGACCTCCGCCGCCTCGCCGATATCTGGAACCGCCTCGCCCCCGAGGACGGTGTCAGCCGTCCGTAGAGTTCAGCCGGTCCATGATGTGCGCGCCGCCCGTCGGCATTTGACGTCGCGGTTCGCCGCAGGGGTGGAAGCGGTCCCCGGCGCCATCGGACGCGGCAGGGCCGGATGCACAGTCAACATGTCGGTGGCGGCTAGGGGTGTTCATGTAGCACGTTCGTGGTTAGTGTTCATCGGTATCGGGGGCGCACGACCTGTCACCGATACCTGGAGGCCCGCCGTGGCGCTCTCCTTTCTCGACCAGCGGCACACCGTCGCGAAACCCGGTTACAACCGCTGGCTGATCCCGCCGGCCGCACTGGCCGTCCATCTCTGCATCGGGCAGGCCTACGCCACCAGCGTGTACAAGACCTCCCTCGTCAAGCACTTCGACGTCAGCCTCACCGCGGTCGGCGTCATCTTCTCCATCGCGATCGTCATGCTGGGCGCCTCCGCGGCGGTCATGGGCACCTGGGTGGACCGGGTCGGGCCGCGGCGCGCGATGTTCACCGCGGCCTGCTTCTGGGCGTCGGGCTTCCTCGTCGGCGCGCTGGGCATCGCCGCCGGGCAGCTCTGGCTGGTGTACCTCGGCTACGGGTTCATCGGCGGGATCGGCCTGGGCATCGGGTACATCTCGCCGGTGTCGACGCTGATCAAGTGGTTCCCGGACCGGCCGGGCCTCGCGACCGGCATGGCCATCATGGGGTTCGGCGGCGGCGCGCTGGTCGCCTCGCCGCTGTCGCGGCAGCTGCTCGACCTCTACGACCCGGACGGCGACCCCGCGTCCGGGTCGGCCGTCGCCCTGCTCTTCGTCACGCTGGGCGTCGTCTACTTCCTGGTGATGATGCTCGGGGTGTTCAACGTCCGGGTCCCCGCGCCGGGGTGGCGCCCGGCGGGGTACGACCCCGCGGCGGAGAGCTCCAGGACGATGGTCACCGCGCGCAGCGTCTCGGCGGCGTCGGCGATCAGGACGCCGCAGTTCTGGCTGCTCTGGACGGTGCTGTTCTGCAACGTCACCGCCGGCATCGGGATCCTCGAACAGGCCGGGCCCATGATCAGCGACTTCTTCCGGTCCGGCGGCTCGACGTCGGTGTCGGCGACCGAGGCGGCCGGCTTCGTCGGGCTGCTCTCGATGTTCAACATGGCCGGCCGGTTCGCCTGGTCCACGACCTCGGACTACATCGGCCGCAAACCCACGTATGTGGGCTACCTCGGCGTGGGGATGGTCGCCTACATCCTGCTGGCGCTGTTCGGCGACTCCACTACGGCGTTCTTCATCGTGCTCGCCGCGCTGATCATCTCCTTCTACGGCGGCGGGTTCTCGACCGTCCCGGCCTATCTGCGCGACCTGTTCGGCACCTACCAGGTCGGCGCCATCCACGGGCGGCTGCTGACCGCCTGGTCGGCGGCGGGCATCGCCGGGCCGCTCATCGTGAACCGGTTCCTGGACGCCCGCGGGGAGCCGGGCGCCCTGGTGGCCGCCGACTACCGCCCGGCCCTGTTCACCATGGTGGGCGTCCTGGCCGTCGGCTTCGCCGCCAACCTGTTCATCCGCCCGGTCTCGGAACAGCACCATGTGGCCGAGACCGGATCCGCGGTCGCGGGCCCCAGCCCCGCCTGACACCGGCCCCCACAGCGAAGGAAGAGTGCACCATGGCGTCAACCGAGGGCGAAGGCCAGGCGGCCGCCACCCGGGACATGCCCCGGCTCGTCATCTCCTGGTCCATCGTCGGCATCCCACTCCTCTACGGCGTGATCGAGACGATCAGGGCGATCCTGCCGCTCTTCGGCCACTGACCTCTTCGGCCACTGGCACGGGGCTCAGACGGAGAGGCGGCGCCAGAACTCGTCCAGGGCCAGCCGCAGGGCGCCGGTGAGGACGGTGTCCTCGGCGAGACCGGAGAGCTCCACGGCGGGCGGGTTGAGCGTGAGGTCGGCCAGGTGCCGGTTGACGGCCGCGAGGAGGACGGATCCGGCGCGCGCGACCCCGCCGCCGATCACGATGGCGTCGGGGTCGAGGACCAGGACGGCGGGGGCCACGGCCTGCGCGAACGTCGCGGCCACGTCGTCGACGACCCGCTGGGCGGTGCTGTCTCCGGCGGAGGCGGCGGCGAAGACGGCGGCGGCGTCGGGGGCGCCGCCGGGCAGGCCGGCCCGGCGCGCCTTCCCGGCGATGGCCTCGGCGCCGATGGTGCGTTCGAGGGGGCCCCGGCCGTCGCCGGTCTCCGGGACGTGACCGGGCGGGCGGATGAAGCCGATCTCGCCCGCCGCCCCGGACCCCCGGTGCAGGCGGCCGTCGATGACCACGCCCGCGCCCAGGCGCTCGCCCCACTGGACGGCCAGCAGCGTGCCGTGCCCGGGGCGCTCCCCGGCGACGGCCAGCGCGGCGAGGTTGGCGTCGTTCTCGACCTGGACCGGGCAGTGGAAGCGGCCGCGGAGATGGTCGGAGAGGTCGACCGACGTCCAGCCCGGCACGCTCGGCGCCAGCAGGATCCGGCCGGATCCGGCGTCGACGATGCCGGGCGTGCCGACGGCCAGCCCGGCGATCTCGTCGGCGCCGAGGCCGGCCTCCTGGAGAGCGCGCTCGATCACCTCGTCCACGGCGGCGAGGAGGCGGCCTGCCGCGGCGGGGCCGGCCTCGGCCGAGCGGCGCACGGCGGCGAGCCTGCGGGCGGCCAGGTCGTCGATCCCGGCGCTGACCGTGTGCGGTCCGACGTCGAGGCCGAGTACGGGCGCGGCGCGGCCCCGCAGGGAGACGCGGAGGGCCGGCCGGCCGCCGCGCCGGGGTGTGGTGGCCGGGTCGTGCTGCTGCAGCCAGCCGGCTTCGACCAGGTCGTCCACGGCCTGCCCGACGGTGGGACGGGTGAGGCCGGTCACCTCGACCAGCTCGGCGAGCCGGACGGGGCCCGGCGCGCGCTCGCGGACCGCGCGCAGGACGGCGGCGGTGTTGAGGCGGCGCAGCACCGGGGTGCCGACCGCGCGCTCCTCGCCCATGCCCCTCCAGAAGATCGCGGACAACCCTTGACCGAGGGGCCCGGTGCGTTCATGATGAAGCCCGACCTAGTTTATAAACGAGCTTAACAAACCCTCGGTGGAGGTGTCCGGCATGGCGTTGGGCCGACGACGGGGAATCGGTGGCCGCTCCCGGGCGGTCATCATCGCGATGGCCGCGCTGCTGGCCGTCCCGCTGGCCGCGGTCGCACCGGCCGCGGCGGACCGCGGGCCGGCGGCCGCCCGGCACGGCACCGGACCCGCGGCCGAGGCGCTGCGGCGGATCCTCGGCGAGCACAAGGCCGCCCAGGTCACGCTCCGGACGATCGGCAAGGGCACCGGCGCCGACCGCTACCGGGTCTCCGCCGAGCACGGGCACCTCGTCATCGCGGGCACCACGCCGGCCGTCCAGCTCACCGGGTTCGGCCGCTACCTGCGGGACGTCGCGCACGCCGACGTCGCGATCGGCGGGACGCAGCTCGACCTGCCCCGGAGGCTGCCGCTGCCGGCCGAGCCCATCGAGGCGGACGCGTCCGTCGCCCACCGGTTCGCGCTCAACGACACCAACGAGGGATACGCCGGCGCCTACCTCAGCTGGGACGAGTGGCAGCGCCGCATCGACGCGCTCGCGCTGCTCGGCATCAACGAGGTGCTGGTCTACGAGGGCCAGGACGCGGTCTACCAGCGCACCTTCCAGAAGTTCGGGTACAGCGCCGCGGACATGCGCGGGTGGATCCCGCAGCCGGGCCACCAGTCGTGGTGGCTGCTGCAGAACATGTGCTGCACCGACTCGCCGATCTCCCAGCAGCTGGTCGACCGGCGCGCGGCGCTCGCCCGGCGGATGGTCGACCGGCTGCGCGAGCTGGGCATGACGCCGGTGCTGCCCGGCTACTACGGCACCGTCCCGACCGACTTCGAGACCCGCAACCCGGGGGCGAAGACCGTCCCGCAGGGCACCTGGAACGGCCTGGAGCGCCCCGACTGGCTCGACCCGACCGGGCCCGAGTTCGGCAAGGTCGCGGCGGCGTTCTACAAGGCGCAGAGCAGGCTGTACGGCGACAGCACGATGTACAAGATGGACCTGCTGCACGAGGGCGGACGTGCCGGGGACGTGCCGGTGCCCGAGGCGTCCAAGGCCGTGCAGGACGCGCTCGAAGCGGCCCACCCGGGCGCGATCTGGGCGATCCTCGGCTGGCAGAACAATCCGCGCAAGGAGACCCTCCAGGCGGTCGACCGGTCCCGGATGTTCATCGTGGACGGCATCACCGAGCAGCCCGACATCACCGACCGCGAGAAGGACTTCCTCGGCACGCAGTACGCCTTCGGCACGATCTGGAACTTCGGCGGCCACCAGAACTTCGGCGCCGGCCTGACCGTGTGGAACGAGAAGTTCCACGCGATGCTCGCCAAGCCGGGCAGCACGATGAACGGCATCGCGCTGATGCCCGAGGCCATCGACAACAACCCGGCCGCGGTGGCGTTCTTCGCCGGCATGCCGTGGCGGGACGGCCCCGCCGACATGGACGCCTGGTTCGACCGGTACGCGACCGCCCGCTACGGCGCCGCTGACCCGCACGCCCTCGCGGCCTGGCGGATCATCGGCAGGACGGTCTACGACTGGCCGGCGGGCAAGGACACCCGGCACGTGACCGGCCTGTTCGACGACCAGCCGAACCTCGCCGCCACCGGGACGCCGCTGCAGTACGACCCCGCCGAGTTCGAGAAGGCGCTGCGCGAGCTGCTCCAGGTCGACCGGCGGCTGCGGCGCTCCGGCGCGTACCGCTACGACCTCGTCGACGTCGCCCGGCAGGTGCTGGCCAACCGCAGCCGCCTGCTGCTGCCGAAGATCCGCGACGCCTACCGGGCCGGCGACCGCACCGCCTTCGGCGCGCTCACCGACCGCTGGAAGACCGAGATGCGCCTGATGGACGAGGTGCTCGGCACCGACCCCCACTTCCTCCTCGGCACCTGGCAGCGGGAGGCGGCCCGGCAGGCGTCCGGCCGCAAGGAGGCCGCGACGCTCGACTACAACCTGAAGTCGCTGGTCACGCTGTGGGAGAGCGACAGCCCCGGGCTCCAGGACTACGCGCGCCGCGAGTTCAACGGCCTGGTCGGCGGCTACTACGCCAAGCGCTGGACCATGTTCTTCGGCGAGCTGGCGGACGCGATGAGGACGGGCGCCGAGCCGCGGAAGATCGACTGGCGCGCGGTCGCCGAGAAGTGGGCGCACGCGGGCACCCGCTACGCCGCCGAGCCGCACGGCGACGCCCACCGGCTGGCCGAGCGGGTGGCCGGGGAGCCGGCCGGCGCGCTGGCCGTCGCGTCCGACCGCAAGGGCGTCAAGCCGGGCGGCAGCGTTCGCGTCACCGCGACGTTCACCAACGAGTCGTCGCTGAGTGCGGCCCGCAATGTGCGGTTCCAGCTGACCGCGCCGAGCGGCTACAAGGTCGAACCGACGTCCACCGGCTCGGACGGCGATGTCGACCCCGGGAAGACCAAGACCGCGACCTGGACGGTGACCGCCCCGTCCGGCGCCGAGGCTGGCACCCTGCCGAGCCTGGACGCCACGGTCTCGTGGCGTACCGCGGAGGGCGACTCCGAGCAGGCGAGCGCGCACGCGCTCCTCATGGTCGGCGGCAGCACCGTCGGACAGCCCTACAAGACCGCGGCGTCCACCGAAGCCGAGTTCGCGCAGTCCGGTGACACGGTCGGCATCGCCGCCGGCGGCAAGGACATGTGGGGCGGCACCAACGAGTTCGCGACCGTCTACAAGGACGGTGGGCTGGCTCCGGGGCAGGCGGTGTCCACGAAGGTGACCGAGCTGGACGGCTCGTCCCCCTGGACTCGCGCCGGCCTGGTCGCGAGCGACGACCTGGCCAAGACCGGTTCCGCGGGGTACGCCAACATCGCCGTCACGCCCGAGCACGGCTGCGTCTTCTCTTACGACGGTGACGGAGACGGCCGGCTCGACCATTACACGGAGGTCGGCGGGTTCGCGGCGGGCGACGTCTACGTCCGGCTGCTCAGGGACGGCGACCGGATGACCGGCTCGTGCAGCTCCGACAACAAGAACTGGGCGGTGGTCGGATCGGGCGCGGTTCCCGGCTCGTCCGGCGCGCAGGACGTCGGCATGTTCACCAGCGCGATCAACAGCCATACCTCGACCGAGGCGATCGCCCGCTTCGGTGGCGGCATCGCCGCGTCGCCCGCCACGTCCCGCGACGGGTCGGACGACACGCTGCAGAGCCTGCGCAAGCCGGTGACGGCGTTCTCCTCCGAGCCCGGCCGGCCGCCGGAGGCCGCCAACGACGGCAGCCGCGCCAACTCGCCCTACTGGGGCGGGCAGATGACCTACGGCGAGAACTGGTGGCGGGTCGACCTCGGCGCCGTCGACGACGTGTCGCGCGTGAACGTCCGCAACTACGTCGACGGCACCCGGTACTACACCTACCGGCTGGAGGGCAGCCTCGACGGCACCCACTGGTTCACCATCGGCGGACGCAACGGCCCCCGTCCGGCCGCCGACGCGGGCGACACGGTGAACACCGAGGCCAAGGCCCGCTATGTCCGGGTGGTCGGCTCCGGCAATACCGCGAACCTCACCTTCCACCTCACGGAGGTGAGCGTCTACGGCACGCCGGAGAATGCCTAGTCACCGGGCGGCCGCCTCGCGGAGGGCCTCCAGGCCGCGGGCGATCGGCGGCTGCTCCTCGCTGCCCCGGCGGACGATCGCGACGATGCGCCGGGACGGCACCGCCTCGCCGTGCAGCGGGACGCGGACGACGTCGTCGCCGGGCGGCAGCGGGGCCAGCCGGGGCACCAGGCCGACCCCGAATCCGCGGGCGACGAGCGCCGAGACGGCGAACCACTCATTGGCCTCGTGGGCGATGCGGGGCGTGTAACCGGCGGCGGCGCACGCGGCCAGCATGAGCTGGTGCTGGTCGGGGCGGCCGGGTGAGCCGATCCAGGGCTGGGCGGCCGCGTCGGCGAGCCGGGCCACCGCGTGCCCGGCGAGCGGATGCCCGGCCGGGACGAGCAGGTCCTGCGGCTCGTCGAGCACCGGCGACTGCGCGAACCGGGCGTCGCCCGGGGCGGGGGTCTGCTCGCTGGGGATGACCACGGCGATGTCGCAGTGCCGGGCGAGGAGCAGGTGGGCGGCGTCCTCGCTCTCCTTCTCGCTCATGTGGACGGCGAGCCCCGGGTGCCGTTCGCGGAGCCGGGCGGCGGCCGGCGCCACGAGCGCGGCCAGGGCGCTGGAGACGGCGCAGAACCGCAGCCGGCCGGACGTCCCGGCGCGGTGCCCGGCGAGGTCGGCGCGGGCCCGCTCCCACTGGGCGGACAGGACGTCGGCGTGCCGCAGCACCGTGTGCGCGGCGGCGGTGAGCCGCACCCGCCGCCCCTGCGCCTCCAGCAGTTCGACGCCGAGGTCGCGGGCGAGCTGGCGGAGCTGCTGCGACACCGTCGACGGCGTCAGGTGCAGCGCCTCGGCGGTCGCGGTCACGGTGCCGCGCTCGCGCAGCACCCGCAGCGTCTGCAGGCGATGGTCGATCATGTGGCTATTCAACACGATGATGTGCGGAATCTTTCGATGGACCCGAATGGTCACCGGCTCACAGACTGGCCGCATGGTGACCGAAACGAAGGCCGGACGGCGCGTGCCCGCGCCGCTGCTGATACTCGGCAGCGTGGTCTCGATCCAGGCCGGGCAGGCGGCCGGCAAGGCGATGTTCGGGCTGGTGGGGACCGCGGGCGTGGTCACGCTCCGGCTGACGTTCGCGGCGCTCGTGCTGCTGCTCGTCCGCCGTCCGGCCCCGCCGCGGCGGGAGTCGCTCGGCCTGATCGCCGCCCTGGGCACCGCGATGGCCGGGATGCACCTGATCTATCCGGCGATGGAGCGGCTGCCGGTCGGGGTCGCCTCGATGCTGCAGTTCCTCGGCCCGCTGACGCTCGCGCTGGTGAAGGCGCGGAGGGCGGCCGACCTGCTTTGGGCCGGGCTGGCGGCGACCGGCGTGGTCCTGCTCTACGGGCCGTCCGGCTCCTCGCTCCCGGCCGCCGGCGTCGCGTTCGCGCTGGCCTCCGGCGCGTGCATGGCCGCCTACCTCGTCCTGAACAAGCGCGCGGGGGAGCCGGACACGCTCGCCTGGGCCGTGGCCTTCGCGGCGCTCCTCGTCCTGCCGCTCGCGCCGCTCACGGGCGGGGCGCTGCTGCGGCCGGGCGTGCTGTGGGCGGGGCTGGGCCTCGCGCTGCTGTCCGCGGTCGTGCCGTGGTCGCTGGACATGGCGGCGCTGCGCCGGCTCCCCGCCCAGGTGGTCGCCGTGATGGTCAGCCTGGAGCCGGCCGCGGGCGCGCTCGCCGGCCTCGTCCTGCTGGACGAGCACCTGGGATGGCCGGGCTGGCTCGCCGTGGCCTGCGTGTCGGCGGCGTCGGCCGGCGCGGCGGTGTCTGCGGCGCCCGGCCGGGGGAAGCATCCATGACGTGGAACCGCTGCTGACCTTCGGACATGGCACCGCCGGGCGCGGGGAACCGGCCCGGCTGCTCCGCGACGCCGGGGTGCGGCGCGTGGTGGACGTCCGCACCGCGCCCGGCGGCCGTGCTCGTCTACGACGGCGTGGCCGGAGACGGCGGCGCGTGAAACGGGTCCGGGCCGGCGGCGGTCGCCGGCCCGGACCCGATCGGATGCGCCGCCTACGCGGACGTGCGCATCATCGCCACGCCCATCGCGGCCGCCCCGAGGACGACCGCGACGGCTCCGGTCACGACGTTGCTCCAGATGGTGGACGTCGTGGACATGTCGCCGGCCACCACCCAGGGGGCGATGATCGTCCAGACGCCGATGACCGCGGCCACCCACGTCATCGAGTGGGTGCGGCCGTAGGCGGAGGCGAAGCCGGCGGCCAGCAGGGTGAGCGCCACCCCCGCGATCAGGTTGTTGATCGTGAGGTTGGTGAGCCCGCCGAATCCGACGATCCAGGGGGACGCCGCCAGGTAGAGGCCGGTGAGGGCGATGAGACCGTGCACGCCCTGCGCCACCGGCGTCTCGGCCGCCGCCTCGTACCGGGCGCGCATCTCGATGATGTCGGGATGCTGCTCGATGCTTCCCGCGGGATGAGTGGTCATGGGTCCGCTCCTTCCTCTCGGCCGAATTTATATCGCCTTACGATATATTTTACCCCGGTGGCGGCCGCCTGACGCCCCGGCGCGAGATTTTTCACCCTTGATCTGGACAGCTGTCCAGAATAGAGTCCACGTCGTGACGGCCGCGCGGGCGCCAGAGAGGGACGGCCCATGACCGAACTCCCCGAACTGGGCTTCTACGGGCTCGCCGGGCACTCGGGCAGCCCCCGGGACCTGCTCGCCGAGGTCGCCGAGGGGGAGCGGCTCGGCCTCGGGTCGGTCTTCCTGTCCGAGCGCTTCGCGACCAAGGAGGCGGCCGCGCTCTCGGGGGCCGCCGCGGCGGTGAGCGAGCGGATCGGCATCGCGACCGCCGCCACCAACCACAACACCCGCCATCCGCTGCTGACCGCCACCTTCGCGACGACCATGCACCGGATGACCGGAGGGCGGTTCGCGCTCGGCCTGGGGCGCGGCTTCGACGCCCTCTTCGACGTCATGGGGCTGCCGCGGGTCACCACCGCGCAGATGGAGGACGTCATCGGCATCCTGCGCCGCCTCTGGCACGGCGAAGCGGTCGCGGGGCATTCCGGGCCCGCCGGGACCTTCCCCTACCTCCGCCAGGACCCCGAGTTCGACGAGGACGTCCCCGTCATCCTGACCGCGATGGGGGAGCGGACGCTGGAGTTCGCCGGACGGGTCGCCGACGGCGTCGTCCTGCACACTTTCTACACCGACGAGACCCTCGCGAAGGCCGTCGCCGCGGTCCGGCGCGGGGCGGCCGAGGCGGGCCGCGACCCCGCGTCCGTCCGCGTCTGGTCGGTGCTCGCCACGGTCGGCGACCATCTGGACGAGGAGCTGCGCCTGCGCAAGCTGGTCGGCCGCCTCGCCACCTACCTGCAGGGGTACGGCGACCTGCTGGTGGGCGTCAACGGCTGGGACCCGGCGGTGCTGGCCCGCTTCCGGGCCGACGACCTCGTCACCGGCTACCCGGGCGCGTTCGACGCGATCGGCACGACCGGCGAGCTGCGCCATGTCGCCGGGCTCATCCCGGACGAGTGGCTCGCGGCGTCCGCGACGGGGCCGCCGGAGCAGTGCGCGGCCCGCGTCCTCGACCAGTTCGACGCCGGTGCCGACAGCGTCATCCTCCACGGTGCGACGCCTGGGGAGCTCGGCCCGGTTCTCGACGCCTACCGAAGCGTCCGCCCGGCGGGCTTCGACGGCCTCCCGGCCAACCCGGGCCGGCCCGCCCGATGAAGATCATCTCCGAGCGGGACGAGCTGACCCCGTCCTGGCTCGGCGACGCCCTCTCCGGGCGGGTCGACGCCGTCGACGTGCGGCCCATCGGCACCGGGCAGATCGGGTCGTGCTACCGGCTGACCCTGACCGGCAGCGGCGTCCCCGCCCGGCTGGTGGCCAAGCTGCCCGCGGCCGATCCGGCCGCCCGCCCCCTGCTCGGCGGCGTCTACCGCACCGAGGTCCTCTTCTACCGCGAGATCGCCGGGACCGTCACCATCCCCACGCCGCGATGCCACCACGCCGCGATCGACGCCGACGCCTCCGCGTTCGTGCTCCTCCTGGAGGACCTGCACCCGGCGGTCCAAGGCGACCAGCTCGCCGGATGCACGTACGCGCAGGCCCGCGAGTGCGTGCTCGGGCTCGCCGGCCTGCACGGCCCGCGCTGGTGCGATCCGGCCCTCCTGTACATCGACGGGCTGCACCACAACACGGCCGCCGACGCGTCCGGTCTCCAGGAGGTCTACGGTCCCGCGGTCGAGACGTTCATCGGCCGCTTCTCCGGCCGGCTCAGCACGGCGGACCAGCACACCCTGCGCCGCACCGCCGACGGCATCGGCGACTGGCTGCTGGACCGTGCGGGGCGCTTCGGCCTCGTGCACGGCGACTACCGCCTCGACAACCTGCTCTTCCGGCCGGACGGCACCGGCGGCTCGACCACCGGCGACTCGACCACCGGCGACTCGACCACCGGCGGCGCGACCGCCGTCGACTGGCAGACGCTCAGCGTCGGGCTGCCCGCGCGCGACCTGTCCTACTTCCTCGCCACCAGCCTGCCCGTCGCGGACCGCCGCGCCGGAGAGCGGAGCCTGGTCGGCGCCTACCACGAGGCGCTCGTCGCCGAAGGGGTCGGTGACTACCCCCTTGAGCTGTGCTGGGACGACTACCGCTTCGCTCTGCTGCAGGGTCCGCTCATCACGGTCCTGGGGTGCGCCTACGGCGCCCCGAGCGAGCGCGGCGACGCCATGTTCCTGGCGATGGCATCCCGTGCGTGCACGGCGATCCGGGACCTTGACGTCCTCGCTTAGCGCGATGCCTCGTGCGTGCTTCGTGCGTTGCCCGGGGCATTACGGGACGCGGGACCGAATCGTGATCGGTAGTCCGGATGGAGCGGTCCGAGAGGCGGATCGGGCACCGTAGGGTGGCGGATAAGTGATCAATGTGGCGGCCGGTGAGGAGACACGGTGGCGGACGAGCGGCCCGGGCCGGGCGGATTCGACCCGAGGGTGCCGAACATTGCCCGGATGTACGACTACTACCTGGGCGGCAAGGACCACTACGAGGCCGACCGCGCCCGCGCCGAGGAGGCGAAGGCGGCGGACCCCACCCTGATCACCCTGATCAAGGAGAACCGGGCGTTCATGGGCCGCGCCGTCCGGTACATGGCCGAGCAGGGCGTCGAGCAGTTCCTCGACATCGGCACCGGGCTGCCGACCCAGCAGAACGTCCACCAGATCGCCCAGTCGGTGAACCCCGGCGCCCGCGTCGCCTACGTCGACTACGACGGCCAGGTCGTCGCGCACGGCCGCGCGATCCTCGCCGACTCGCCCGGCACCCGGATGGTCCAGGCCGACATCCGCCGCCCCCGCGAGATCCTGGAGCACCCCGAGATCACGCAGCTGCTGGACTTCACCAAGCCGGTGGCGCTGATGACGATCGCGACCCTGCACTTCATCCCGGACGAGGACGACCCGCCCGGCATCATGGCCGAGCTGCGCGACGCGCTCGTCCCGGGCAGCCACATGGCGATCACCCACGCCTCCGCCGACGGCGTCCCCGACATCGTCGCCAAGGTCGTGGAGGTCTACAAGAAGACGAACGCGCCCGGCACCGCACGCGACCGCGACCAGGTGACGGGCCTGTTCGGCGACTTCACGCTGCTCGACCCCGGCCTGGTCTGGGCGCCGCTGTGGCGTCCGGAACGTCCGGTCAGCATGGAGGAGGCACTGCCGATCTGGTTCTACGCCGGTGTCGGCCGCAAACTCTAAGGTGTGCACCCCGCTCCCATGACCAGCCGACTGGACGAGAGAGGGCGACATGCGGGCAGAGACGGTCGGAGTGGCACTTGAGCACGCGGCGGGCCGGGGCAAGGCGTTCTTGTACGACGGCGAAGGCACCGTCACCTACGCCGAGTTCGACGAACTGACCGACCGGGTCGCCGGGGGCCTGCTGGCGCGCGGCATCACCCGCGGAGACCGGATCGGGCTTCTCGGACTCAACACCCCGCAATGGCTGGCGGCGTTCTTCGGAGCGGCCCGGATCGGTGCTGTCGCCGTCCCGCTGAACGTCCGCTACCGGGAGCGGGAACTGTCGCACATGCTCGGGCAGAGCGGCGCCCGCATGGTCATCAGCCTGGGCGCCGTTCCCGACTTCGACTTCGCCGCGTTCTACGAGTCCTTCGGGATCCCCGCCGTGCCGTTCGGCGCGGGCTTCGACGAGCTGACCGCCGACCTGCCCGACGCGGTGGCTTTGGCGGCGGCTCGCGGCGCGGTGTCGTCGTCCGACCCGCTCATGATCCTCTACACGTCCGGGACGACGGGACGCCCCAAGGGCGCGGTCATCACGCACGGCAGCATCCTCGCCTCGGCTTACGCGCAGGCCGACCACTTCGCGATGTCCGAAGGCGACGTCCAGCTGGGCCACCTTCCGCTCAACCATGTCGGCGGCATCACCTGCACCGTCATGGCGTCCCTGGTCAGCGGCGGCTCCGTCGCGCTGCTCCCCGCGTTCTCCCCGGAAGCCGCACTGCGCGCCATCGAGCGCCACCGGGTGACGTACCTCGGCGCGGTCCCGACGATGTACGTGCTGATGCTCGGCCGCCCGGATCTCGCCGACCACGACGTCTCGTCCGTCCGGCTCTGCATCGCGGGCGGCTCCAACGTGGAACCGGCCCTGGCCGACGCCGTTCGCCGCGCCTTTCCCGGCGCGCCGCTTTACGGCCTCTACGGCCTTTCGGAATCGTCGGGCGCCTGCGTACTGTCCCCGGTGGACGACGACCCGGAAACGGTCTCCCGCACCCTCGGCGCCATCATCGGCGATTTCGAGGCCCGGGTCGTCGACCAGGAAGGCGATGCCCTTCCCTCCGGAGAAGGCGGCGAACTCCAGATTCGCGGCGCCTGCGTCACCGCCGGTTACTGGGATATGCCGGACGAGACCGCCGAGGTCTTTCTCCCCGGCGGCTGGCTCGCCACCGGCGACATGGTCGCCATGGAACCGGACGGCCATCTCGTCCTGCGCGGCCGCAAGAAGGAGATGTACATCCAGGGCGGATTCAACGTCTACCCGGTGGAGATCGAGAACGTCCTGACCGCGCATCCGAAGGTGGCGATGGCCGCCGGGATCGGCGTCCCCGACCGTGTGCTCGGCGAGGTGGGCCGCTTCTACATCGTCCCGCGCCAGGACACCGAACCGCCCACCCCGGAGGAACTGACCGCCTACTGCCGCGACCGCTTGGCCGACTACAAGGTCCCGCGCGAGTTCGTCATCACCCCGGACGTCCCGCTGACCCCCGTCGGCAAGATCCACAAAGCCCTTCTGAAGGAACGCGACTCCTGACGGCCGGGCCCGGTCAGTTCAGCAGGACGATCTTTCCGCGGGCGTGGCGGGTCTCGCTCAGCCCGTGCGCCGCCGCGGCCTCGCCGAGCGTGAACGCCGCCGCGACCGGCATCCGCAGCCTGCCCTGCCCGGCGAGCTCGACCGCGATGCCGAGGCCGTGGACCGCGAGCGGGTCGGCCGCGGCCCCGACCGCCGCGCCCGTCTCGTCGGCGGGCGCCCCGTGCGACATGTGGACGCCGTGGGACGCAGCGCTGAAGTCGGCGATCGTCACCACGCGCGCCGGGTCCCCGGCGATGGCGATCAGGTCCGGCAGTGCCCCTTCGGCGCAGTCGAACACCGCGTCCACCCCGGCCGGCGCCAGCGCGCGGACCCGTCCGGGCAGCCCCGTCCCGTACGTCGTCGGCTCCGCGCCGAGGGACCGCAGGAAGTCGTGGTTGTGTTCACTGGCCGTCCCGATGACGGTCGCGCCGCGCGCAGCCGCCATCTGGACCGCGGTCGTCCCCACGCCGCCGGCCGCGCCCTGCACCAGCACGGTGTTCCCGGCGCCGACCTTCAGCAGGTCGAGTACCCGGGTGGACGTCTCGACGGCGCCCGCCGCGCCACCGGCCTCCGCCCAGCTCCACGCGGCCGGTTTGGGCGCCCAGGCGGTCAGCACGGCGTAGTCGGCGTTCGCGCCGCGCCTGGTCGAGGCGGTCATGCCGAACACCTCGTCGCCGGCAGTGGCGCCAGTGACTCCGTCGCCGACCTCGTCGACCACGCCCGCGGCGTCGAACCCCGTCCGGTACGGGAAGGCGACGGGCACCACGTCCCGCAGGCTCCCGGAGCGGACGCGGACCTCTCCCGGCGAGACCCCCGACGCCCGTACGGCGATGCGGACCTCTCCCGGCCCGGCGTGCGGCGCCTCGATCTCGGTCAGGTGCAGCACGCCGGCCGGCCCGTACTCGGTGAACTGAACAGCTCTCATGCCGTGGACGCTAGAGGCTCGCCTGCTCAGGCTGGCTAAAGTGAGAACGGTGACCGCCCAAGTGGGAACGAAGCTGCGTTCGGACGCCCGCGACAACCGCATGCGCATCGTCGCGGCCGCCCACCTGGCCTTCGCCACCGGCGGCGCGGACGTGCCGATCCGGGAGATCGCCCGGCGCGCGGAGGTGGGCGTCGCGACCGTCTACCGGCACTTCCCGTCCAAGGAGGCGCTGTTCACCGAGGCGTTCGCCGAGCAGATGGCGACCTGCTCGGCGGTCGTCCAGGAGGGGCTGGCGGAGCCCGATCCGTGGCGCGGGTTCTGCCTGGTGATCGAGAAGCTCCTGGAGATGCACGCGCGCGACCAGGGGTTCCGCGCCTACATCGAGCACCTGCCCCAGACGGCCGACCTCGCCGCCGACCGCGACCGCGCGCTGCGCATGCTGCTGGAACTCGTCCGGCGCGCGAAGGAGGCGGGCGGCCTGCGGCCGGAGATCGTGGTGGAGGACATCGCCCTCGCGATGATGGCGAACGACGGCATCCGGGCCGAGTCGCCCGAGATGCGGGCCGCGGCGTCGCGGCGCCTCGCGGCCCTCATGATCCAGTCGTTCCGCGCGACCCCCGTCCCGAGCCCGCTGCCCCCGGCGGTCCGCCTGCCCCTGTCCGCCGGATAGGGCTCGGCCGGGTCCCCGGAAAAGGAGGAGGGCGCTCCAGGGTGCGGGATAACATGATCGGTACGGCAGGGGTTCGATGACACGAAAGCGAGCTGGGTTCTGGTGGCGAATTCCGGAACGGGGGAGTGGCCGGGCGATCACGCACCGTCCCTGGATTTGCGAACGGACGTCCCGCACTCGGCGCGCATGTACGACTACTACCTCGGCGGCAAGGACAATTTCTCGGCCGACCGGGATGCGGCCGCCAAGGCGCTGGAAATCTTCCCTGATATCGCCGTCGCCGCCCAGGCCAACCGCCGTTTCCTGGGACGCGCAGTACGGTTCGCCGCCGGCCTGGGCATACGCCAGTACCTGGACATCGGCACGGGAATCCCGGCCGCCGACAACACTCATGAGGTCGCCCAAGCGGTGGCCCCCGACTCGCGCGTCGTCTACGTCGACAACGACCCGATCGTCCTGACGCACGCGCGCGCTCTGCTCGCCGGCACCGCGGAGGGCCGCACCGCCTACCTGGACGCCGATTTCCGCGACCACGAGAAGATCCTCTCCGCGCCCGAAACGGCCGAACTCCTCGACTTCACGCAACCGGTCGCCCTGCTCACCGTGGCGCTGCTGCACTTCGTCCCGGACGCCGACGGGCCGGGAGATCTCCTGGAGCGCTACAAGGCGCCCCTGCCGCCCGGCAGCGTGATGATCTTCTCGCAGGCCACCGCCGACCTGGTCTCCGACCCGGACCAGTCCCGCGCCGTGGTGAGCAGCTACACCGCCTCCGGCGTGAACCTGACCGTCCGCTCCCGCGACCGGATCGAAGAGTTCTTCACCGGCTGGGACCTGGTCGACCCGGGCGTCGCCCCGGTGACCGAATGGCGCCAGGACGGCGACCCCAAGGACGCCGCCCTGACCCCCGCCCAAGCCGGCGCCTTCGGCGGTGTGGCCGTCAAACCCGCCCGCTGAGCACCGGGTAGTTCGCGCGGAACACGTTGTGCGGGTCGCGGGCCCGCTTGATCTCCCGCAGCCGCGCGAGCGCGCTGCCGGAGAAGGACTTCGCCGCTGTTTCACCGGGGGACAGCACGGTGTACGGCTTGCGGCCGCTGATGTAGGCCGCCAGGTCGGCCACGACGTCGGCCTGCTTGGCGCGCGTCGCATCGGCCGTGTGCGGCAGGCCGAGACCCAGCAGGCTGAGCAGGTACGGCTCGGCCACCGTGCCGCTCGCACCGGCCCCGCCGCCCGGCTCGGCGAGCGCCCCGCCCAGGTGCCGGATCTGCACGTTGATGAGCGGTTCGACCGGCTTGGCCAGCAGGAGCTCCACCGCGTCCGCGTCCAGGCCGGTGAGCAGCTCCGCGCGAGCGATGGACGGGACCGGATCGGTTGGCTCGGCGGTGATGTCACCCAGGTCGGCGACCGGGACGACGCCGCGGCTGTCGGAGATGGGGTCCCCGATCTTGTCGATGCGCGCCAGCAGGGCCTCCCCCTGAGCCGCCTCACCCAGGTAGGCCAGATCCAGTGTCACCATCGGGGGCGCGCCGGGTGGCTGGAACCGGTTGATCCAGACACTGAGTTCACGCGGCGCCTCGGCGGTGAGCTCCAGGAACGCGTCGTACACCTCGCTCGTCCGGTGCTCCGGCCAGATCACACGCCCGCCGTAGAGGACCGGCGCGGGATACAGCTCGAGTTCGAGGGCGGTCACCACCGCAAAGTCCCCGCCACCGCCGCGCAGCGCCCAGAACAGCTCGGGATCGGACTCGGCGGTCACCCGGCGCGGCTCGCCATCGGCGTCCACGATGTCGATGGCCCGCACGCTGTCGGAGGCGAAGCCGTACTTGCGGCTGAACCAGCCGACCCCACCGCCCAGGGTGTAGCCGGTCACGCTGACCCCCGGCGCGCTGCCGGACAGGCCGGTCAGACCCAGCGGTCCGGCCGCCGCCAGCAACCGCCCCCACTTCACGCCCGCACCCACGCGGGCCACGCGCTCCTCCGCGCGTACCTCCACCTCGTTCAGCAGGCCGGTGCGCAGCAGGATCAGGCCCTCCACATCACCCGAGGCGCCATGCCCGCTCGGCTGCGCGGTCACCGTCAGACCCGCCCGCCGCGCGTAACGCACGAGCGCCGCCACGTCATCGGCGTCCGCGGCCTCCGCCACGGCCGCCACCGGCTGCCTGACGGTCAGATTCCACGCGCCGGCCGCCTGTTCGAAGCCGTCGTCATCTGCCAGGAGCACGCGCCCTTTGAGGACTCCGCGCAGATCGTTGATCGTCATTGTCGTCTCCTTTTCGAGTTCTCGGAAATTGCGAAGCGATGCCGTGCTTGCGCGGTTCGGCCCCTTCGGGGGGCGCAGACGTCAGGCGGGCTGTGCGACGGGCGCCGGGGCGGCGGCCTCCTGGGTTTTGCGGACCTTGCCGGTCTCGCGGAGGATCAGCAGACCGGTGGCCGCGATCAGCGCCGAGGTCAGGCCGTGGATCCCGAACGCGGTGGCCATGGAACCGTGGTGGGCCAGGACGGTGGTCATGTCGCCGAGCGGGGCAATGGCCACCATCAGCAGAACCAAGCCCAGGGCGCGGCGGTGACCCGTCAGGAGCAGAATGCCCATGGCCAGGCCCATCGCGATTTCACGGCAGCCCTTCACGATGAGGAAGCCGCCGCCGTCGCCAGAGGGCCAGTCCGGCAGGCCGAAGCCCGGGGCGGACGTCTCGGGGGTCAGGACGAAGGACAACCCCAGGTAGAGGCTGAACAGGACGACGGCGGCGGCCAGGACGGTGTTGACGTTCTTCAGCGACACGGTTCTTCTCCTTATGACGCGAGCGGGGACCGCTATTGGTCGGCTGCGATGTGTTCAGGCTGCTCCCGGGGGTTTGGAGGGGACTTGGAGCCGACTTGGAACAGGCCACGTACGATGTGCGGATCATGGTCTTCATCCGGGTGCTGGGCTCGTTCGCGACCGAGGTGAACGGCGAGGCCGTTCCCCTCGGCGGGCCGCGGCAGCGGAGCGTGCTGGCGTTGCTGGTGGCGGCGCGTGGGCAGGTCGTGCCGGTCGACCGGATGATCGAGGATCTGTGGCGCGGGGAGCCGCCCGCGCGGGCGCTGATGTCCTTGCAGGCCTACGTGTCCAACCTGCGCCGGCTGCTGGAGCCCGCGCGCCCGCCGCGCACGCCGGCCCGGCTGCTGGTGAGCGCGTCGCCCGGCTACGCGCTGCGGCTGCCGCCGGAGGCGGTGGACGCGTGGCGGTTCGAGGACCTGCTCGACCAGGCCCGTACGGACACCGACCCGCGCGCCGCCCAGGCGCGGCTCGCCGAGGCGCTGGGGCTGTGGCAGGGACCGGCGTTCGCCGAGGTCGCCGACGAGCCGTGGGCCGCCGCCGAGACGGCCCGGCTGAACGAGCTGCGCCTGGTCGCCACCGAACTGCGCGTCGCGGCGGGTCTGCGGGTCGGCGACCCCGCCGCGGTGGTTCCCGAGGCCGAGCGGCTCACCCGCGACGAGCCGCTCCGCGAGGAAGGCTGGCGGCTGCACGCCCTGGCACTGTGGAGCAGCGGCCGCCAAGCCGACGCGCTGGCGACGCTCCGCCGCGCCCGCGGCATCCTCGCCGAGGAACTCGGGCTCGATCCCGGCCCGGACCTGACGGCGTTGGAGGAGGCGATCCTCACCCGGCGCACGGACGTCATGCGCGAGACCGTGCCACCGCCGGCCGCACCGCTGCCGCGGCCGACTCCGATCATCGAGGCGCCGTTCGTCGGACGCGAGGCACAGCTGTCCGCCCTGGTCGCGGCGGCCGCCGAGGCCGCCGCCGACGGAACCCGCATCGCCCTCGTCACCGGCGAGGCCGGGCTCGGCAAGTCGACGCTCCTGGAGCATCTGGGCAGGCGGCTCGAACGTGACGGATGGCTGGTCGCCGCCGGCCACTGCCCCGACGTCGACAGCGCGCCGCCCGCGTGGGCCTGGACCGAGGCGCTGAGAGCCGTCGCCGCGACCACGCTCCCAGGCGGGTTCGCGGACGACCTCGCGCCGCTGCTCACCGACACCGAGCCGGTGAACGCCGACGCCACCGCTGGACGGTTCCGCCTGCGCCAAGCCGTGTGGAAATGGCTCGCGGCGGTCGCCGCGGAACGTCCGGTCGCCGTCGTGCTGGACGACCTGCACTGGGCGGACGCCGCCACGCTGGAGCTGCTCGGCGGCGGCCTCGGCACGCGGGCCCCGATCCTGGTCGTCGCCGCGTACCGCGCGGACGAGAGCGGGCACCTCACCGAAACGCTGGCCTCCCTCGCGCGCGCCGCGCCCCTCCGGCTGGCGCTGCCGGGGCTGAACGGCGAGGCCGTCGCGGAGCTCGTCCGGACCGAATGCGTGGCCGACGAGGAGACGATCGCCGGGATCGCCGAGCGCACCGGCGGCAACCCGTTCTACGTGCGCGAAAGCGCCCGGCTGCTGAACGGCGAAGGCGCACTGGTCGCCCTATCCGAGGTCCCCGAAGGCGTACGGGACGTCCTGCGCCGCCGGCTCGCGCGCCTGCCCGAGGGAGGCGTGTCCATTCTCCGGCTCGCCGCGGTCGCCGGCCGGGAAAGCCCGGTGGACGTCCTGGTCAAGGCGGCCGACACCGATGAGGACGGCGTGCTGGACGCGCTGGACGCGGGCGTCATCGCCGGGCTCCTCGACGAGCCCGGCGCAGGCCACATCCGCTTCGTCCACGCCCTCGTCAGGGACACCCTCGTCGCCGACGTCAGCAGGTTGCGCGCCACCCGGATGCACGCCCGGATCGCCGCCGCTCTCGAAGGCACCGGCGACATCGCCGCGCTGGCCCACCACTACGCGCGCGCCGGCTCACCGAAGGCCGTCGGCTACTGCGTCCAGGCCGCCGAGCTCGCCGAGGCCCGCTACGCCCACGACGTGGCGGCCGACCTCCTCACCGACGCCGTCACCAACTCGACCGGACCGGACGAGCGCGTCGACCTGCTCGGCAGGCTGCTGCGCGCGCAGATCCGGGCGGGAGCCGTCGGAGCGGCCCGCGAGACACGCCGTGAAGCCGTGGAGTACGCGGAGTCGCTGGGCCGCGACGACCTGATGATCGCCGCATTCGCCGCCTGGACTGAGCCGACCGCCTGGCAGGCCCGTACGTACGGCACGGTGGACCGGCCCGTCGTCGACCGCCTGAGCCGCCTGCTGAAGCGCGAACTGACCCCTTCGGTGCGGTCCCGGCTCCTGACGGCGTACGCCAACGAACTGGTCGGCGAGGACGACCCGACCGTCATCGAGGCCGCGCAGGAGGCGCTCGACCTCGCCACCGGACCCCTCCTGCGGGCGGCGGCACTGGAGATCCTGGCCGAAGTCCACGGCGACGCGGAGCTCTGCCGGGAGCTCGTGAAGATCGGCACCGACCACGACCTGCCGGTCTACCGCGTCACCGGGCTGCTCAACCATGCCACGGTCGCCGCCGCCGCCAACGACCCGGTGACCATGCGCCAGGTGACCAACGAGGCCCTGGAACTCGCACGCACCTACCGAATGCCCGAGGCGATCGCCGTCACCGAGATCACGCTGGCGGCCCTGGCGCTCATCGAAGGCCGGTCCGCCGACGCCGAACTCCTCTACACCAAGGCCGACGAGGGCATGCGCCGCATCGGATCGGTGCACGCCGCAGGCTTTTTCCAACTCGCCCTGGCCACGATCTGGCTGAACGACGGCACGCTCGGAGCGCACCTGGACGATGTGCGCACCCTCCACGCCGCGCTCGGCCCCATGACCACCGACCTGCTCGCACTCGCCCTGCACGCCAACGGCCTGGACACCGAAGCCCGCGAGGTCCGCGCGTCGACCGGCCCGATCCGCCCCGACTTCTTCTTCACCTTCCTCACGACATTGCGCGCGATGGCCATCGTCGCTCTGGACGACCGCGACGCCGCCGAAGAGATCTACGCGACACTGCTCCCGCACCGCGACGGCCCCCCGGCGGGCGCCACGAGCCTGGCACTGGCGCTGCGCCCGGTCGCCCACACCCTCGGCGACCTGGCCGTCCTCCTCGGCCGCGACCGCGAGGCCGCCGCCCACTTCACCCAAGCCGCCGTCATCGCCGACCGATGGAACGCCCCCCACTGGGCCGCCGAGGCCCGGTCGCGAACGACCACCTAGCCTCTGCCCGCGACGCCGTCGCTAGATTTCATCAACAGGAGCGTCCCCACGCCTCCGCAACCGTCATAGTGGGCACATGTTCTACGGCGCCCGGGATCGCAAGGCCGCCAGGCTTGAGCGGAAAGTGGACAGGCTTGAGGGTAAAAGAGATGTGGCCGGCCTGGCGGCTTTGCTGGGACACCGCGACATTCTCGTCTACGGTCGGGCCCGTAAGGCCCTGCAAAGAATCGCCGATGACTCGCCGATCGACCCTTTCCTTAACGTTCTCCGTCGTTCGACCGGCGTCGCTCGCGCCGAGGTCATCGAAATACTGGGGAAGATCGGTGATCCTGCCGCCGTGCCGGTGCTGATTCCGTTGCTCGCCGACGTGGATCAGACCCTGCTTCCCATCGACTACAGATTCGTCGGTGAGACGTTCAGTTCCGTCACCGCAAGCGCACTGGGAGGGATCGGGGGCCCAGCCGTCCGGGAAGCGTTGATCGACGCCCTGGCTGACGAAGACTTTCCCGCATTGCGCGAACCGCTGCTGAGCGCCCTTGTGGTGGTCGCTGAACCGGATGTGGCCGCCGCACTCCTCGAATTGCTCCGGGACGGACAGGCCGCGGCCTCCGCGCTCGGCCGTCTCAGCGGCCCGGTCGCCAGAACGGTGCTGATCGACGCACTCGAAGGTCGCAACTACCTGAGGGCGAGTTCCCCAGTGCTTCAGGCACTGATGGCGATGAGTGGGCCGGACACGGTCAACGCGCTGGCAGGGCTCGCGCGCGGCGACAGCAGGGAGCGTCGCGCCGCCTTTGCCTCGCTCGACCTCGACAGCGTCACGGGAACGGGCGGTGCGGAGGCGGTCGCAGCACTGCACGACGTGCTGGATCCGGACGGCGCGCTCAGAGCGACAGTGGAAGCGGACACGAGCAGCAGTACCACCGGCAGGACCCGAGGCGATGATGACGCCGCCGCACTGATCCGCTTGATCATCCACGATGGCCATACGGTGGTTCCGGGCGGCACCGTCTATCGGGACAGGGAAGCCATGACGGCTATGGAAGCCCTCGAAGTCCTTGTTGCCCAACGGGGCGACGATGTCCCCCGCTGGGTCCTCTACGCCGGTGCGACGCTCGACAACTTCGCGTATTGGTCTGAGATCGACGATGGGGAGCAGATCGGGATCAGAGTCAATGCGATCGAACTACGCCGACTCTGCCTCTCAGCCCTCCTTCACCCGGATAACGAGATCTAGATACGACTCCAAGGAGTTCAGCGGCCGGTTGCGCCGTCGAGTTGTTCTCGCAGGATGTCCGCGTGTCCGGCGTGGCGTGCGGTCTCCTCGATCAGATGGACCAGCGTCCAGCGTCGGGACGGCCCCGGGCCGCCGCCCTTGCCCAGACGGGGACCCGGTTCGGTCAGGTCGTCCCACGAAGCGATCGCCTTGTTGGCTGTGGCGTTCGTCTCCCGGTAGGCGGCGAGGATGGATTCCGTTGAGTCGCCTTCGGACGGGACGAACGTGGCTTGCCAGTCCGTGACGTCCTCACCGAGCAGCCAGGACCGTTCGACGTAAGTGAGGTGCTTGACCAGTCCGAGCAGGTTCGTCCCGGACGGGACGCCGGGCGCCTTGGCCCGAGCTTCGGGCACCCCCTCGGCCTTGGCTGCGACGGCGGTGCGCAGATAGTCGAGGAAGCCGGCGAGCACATCCTTCTCGCCGGGCCCGGTCGCCGGCGGCCCGGTGTCGCGTTTCCTTCTCGTGCTCATGGTCTCCTCGCTCGGTCGGTGAGGACCACGGTGACGTGAGCCGCCGTGGACCGCACGAAAGTTTGCCACTCTGGCAAGTCCAAGCGCTTTCGGTCAGCGGTGGGCGCGCGTTTCGAGGATGAGCTGGATGAGGGCGTCCGGGTCGGGCGCGTTGACGATCTCCCATTGCGTTCCGCCGGAGAGGATGGCCCACCACTCCTTGGTGTAGGCGCCCCACCAGCAGACGACGCCTTCGAAGCGCTCGCGCAGCTCAGCGATCGTGTGCGCGTGGGACGGGTCTGGATCGGCCAAGGGAGTGGGACGCGGGGACTTCGAGGCTTCTCGAAGGCGCGTGCGGGCGGCGAGGGCGGCCGTCACGTACGGGATCAGGATCCGGGTGATCCGCTCGGCCGCGCGGATCGGCTTGGTGTGCGGGGCCAGATCCTCGCCCGTGCTCGACCGGTACCACCAGATACCGGACGTCGCTCCGGGGGCGAGCGTGATGCTCTCCCCGAACTCCGGAACGTCCGGATCGAACACGCGGAGAAGCGGGTGCGGCCCGTCATAGAGCGGAACGGCCCTCCAGCCCTCCCGGACGATTTCCTGTGCAAGCCGGTCGAGATGGACCGTAATGGACGAAAGCGGGACGCTCATTTACCAGCGCACCCACTTACCGGGTTCGGACGTCGTGCGCGTGGACGCGCGACTGAGTTCGTTAGTGAGCGCCTAGCCACGCCGCCGGTACGCCGGGTCGGTGACCACGCCCATCACGTGTCCGATCTTGCCCTTACGCCGGTGGGGACTGGGCAGCCATTGCCCGATACCACAGGCTGCAAGACCCTCGTTGCCGCCTTCAGCTTGTCGTGCACGTGCCATGCAGCGACTCCATAGGCCCCGTCGGGCTTGGCACGGGGGCGGCTCCGCGTCTGCGCCTCAGGCTGCGAGTATTGCGTGGGCCAGGCGTGGCGGCCCTCGACCTGCGGCTGCCGGCGCGCTCCCGGCGTGCGATACGGAATGACGCCTGCCACTGTCACGGTCTGGCTGGACCGCCGTCGCCACTCGTCGCGCCGAGACCGACGGGGTTTGATCAAGGTCTCGTTCGAGACCTACACTCCGGCGATGGCGTGGAACATAGAGGTGGCTGCCGTCCGAACGGCCGACCTGATCGATGCGGTGCCCGACGTCTTCGGCCCGGCGGGCACCACGATGGGTTTCGAGGATGCGACTTCTGGGAGACGATACGGCGACCTGTGCGTTGCAAAGGTCGGCGACTGGGTCATCGTGATTGACGTTGCCTGCAGGCTGTCCGGGAATCACGACTACTTGGCGGCGGCCTCGGCGTCGACCGACCTGCACCTGGTGCGGATCGCAGATCAGCCGATCGCACTGCACTACCGCGGCGGTCAGTTGATGACGGAGATGCGGGGCGGCGAGATGCTGCCCGACGAAGATCACGATGGCGAGTCCGTGGCGATGGACCACCTGCAGGAGAACACCGGCCTGAGCTTGGACGAGGACCTGTGGGGCGCGAAGTTCACACTCTTCGTCCTTGACTGACCCGGGCCGGTCCCGGTTCACCCACCGGCCCGGAAGGGGAGTACGTACCCGACGGCATCGCAGTACCCCGGGGCGCTCGCGGTGCCGCAAGGGCACCGGACGTGACCGCGGGCCCACTACACGCACAGCGCCTCGGTCGTCCTCGGTGCGGATCTTTCCATTCCCGAGCCGCTCGCGGGCGTCCTGTCCACGCAGGAGTTCTGACCGCCCCACTGTCGGACCTGCTCTTCACATCATGAATCCGGGATTTTCGGTGGGTGGCGGGAGATCCGGAAAGCTCCTGACCCGTAGAACTTCCGGTCGATGGCGTCGTCGGGCAGGGCGTAACGCAGTTCCTCGGCCCGGACGCAGACCCGCCACAACTGCTCGGCGGACAGGCGTCGGACGTCCCAGATCAGGGCCGCCGCGTCTGCGGCCGCAGGGTCATCGGGGGGCGACCCGTCCGGCAATGGGATGTCGTAGATCGCGGCGAGATCACCGGCGGAGACGTCGATCAGGGTGGACAGATCGGCCAGCCTGCCCGGGGTCAGTTCGACCTTGCCCCCTCCGATCATCACGACTGTGCTCGCGGACACGTACATGCGGCCGTTGGAGCACCCCGCAAGAGCCCTAGCCGCATCGCCTATGTCCAGATTCCGGTTCGCGTACAGCATGTTCGCGATCAGGGCACAGAATCCCACCTCACTTGGGTCGAACCATTTCCGTGGCACGTACGGTTGCCGTCGCCGCTCCTGCGGTAGTTCTCGCACCAGTCGGCGCAACTCGGATCGCTGGTTCGCCGGAAGGCATAACGCATAGTCCACCAAGCGGCTGATATACCGCCTGGCGGACGCGTCCAGGGGGGCCAAGTCGTCCGGCACCTTCTGACCGGCCATCGCGAACAGGTCCGCCGTATGCAGGTCCAATGCCGGAGCCAGCGCCCTGAGTAACTCAGAGCCGGGCCGGAGGCCGTCGACGACATTTCGCAGTTCAGTGTCGGAGACCCCAGCAGCCTGCGACAGCGAATCGACATCTACCTGTCGATGGCCGAGCAGCCGCTCCAGAAGCACACCGAAAGGGGGAAACTCCATCATCTCAGGCTACGCATCTCGCCGCCGCCTGTCGTGTTCCACGGGGTCGCCTTATGATCTACGTCGAACTGGAATGCGAGTGGCGTCGAGGCTGGACCGGTGGGTGGGCTTGTGACGAGGTGGACGCAGGAGCTGCTTGACGAGGCGCAGGCACTGGCGCAGGCGAGCAGGTACAGGTCGGCGCTGGGCAAGCTGCTGGTGATCCTCGACGTCTATCCCGATCAGCCCGAGACTCTCAAGTTGGCCAGTAGCGTGGTCCGGCTCGGTTCGCGGCGTACGACGGACGCGGCCCCCGGCGAAGCGCTGGAACCGCAGCATCTGTTCGACAGCCGTCTCGACCCGGTCTTCTGCTCATGCGACGCACCAGGGTGCGAGGTGTCTTGGGTGAGCGCCCACCACATGCTGGAGGACTACGCCGGCGCCACGATCACCAATCCGCTCGGTGCCCGGTGCCCGTCCTGCGACCTCACCCTCTGCCGGAGGCATCTGCCGATCGGGGAGTCCGGCCTTGCCGGTGACTGCGAGCGGTGCGGCGCTCTCCTGGACGCGGCACCTCCGCCGAACGGCCGGGAGACCAACCAGACCCCGCGCCTGAACAAGCGGCTGGTGGACGTGATCGTCCTGGTGGAGGGGAAGCGGCCCCCGGCCGCCGACTTCCTCACCGAACTATGCGGGAACGTGATGCCCGACGTGTTCGAGGACGCCCCGCACATCCACGGCCTCAACGAGCGGAAGTTCAAGGGGGACGGCTACGACCTCGGCCTGATCGCCGCGTTCACGGCCGACGACGCGTACGGAACAGACGACTACGACGTGCGTGTCTATCCCGGTCACCAGGCCGGGCGGCGGAACCGGCGGTGGGTGATCGTGAAGATCTTCGAGAACCGCCCCAAGCACGTCGACCCGCACAATCCCGCAACCGGCGCTTGAAGGCATGCGCTCCCGGTGCAGTTAGGGGCCGTGGTGGATGTAGGAGGCCCACTGGGTGGGAAGGCCAGGGTAGCGGGCGCGGTGGGCGTGGACGGCGTGGTGCAGGGCCGGTGCGCCGGCGGTCGGGTCCGGGACCGTTGAGCCTGCACGGGTGAGGTTCGTGTAGAAGTTCTCGGCGATGGTCGCGGCCGCGCGGTCGTTGACCGGCCACAGGGTGCCGACGACGCTGCGGTATCCGACGAGCTGGAAGGCGGCCGTCACGTGCACGGCCTCGTCGGCATGGCGCTCGCTGGTGTCGGTCGTGCTGCACGCGGACAGGTAGGCCAGTTCCCCGCGGTCGAGGCGCAGGCGGCCGATGGCGCTGACCGTCAGCGGCTGGTCGAGGTGATCTTTCAGCAGCAGGCGGCTGTCGGTCGGTACATGAGTGTCGGCGACGCCGTGGCAGGCGAAGTGCGCGATCTCGTGGTGGGGCAGGGCATCGGTGACGGCGGTGCGGCCGGGTGAGTGCAGGATCTTCGGCGCGAGCGGCAGGCGGCCGAGGAGCTCGGCCTCGGCGGTGGCGCCTGGCAGGCGTGCGGCGCCGGGGGCGTCCGGGACGGACACGACCAGCGCTGACGGCCTCCGGCGCGGGCCCGGCCGCGACCGGCGGGCGTGGGCGAGCGCGCGGATCGTGGTCGTGTAGGACGAGATCACCCGATCGATTACGGTGTCGTGCCCGCCATCCGCATGGCGGCCCGCGGCGTGCAGGGGCAGGAACACGCACGGACCGACCGGGCACCACCAGATCCTCGGCCACTGACCGTCCGCCGGGAGGCCGGTGATGTCCAGGGCCGTGAGGACCGGTGCCGCGGCGGCGTCCCACAGCCATTCGAGGATGCGCAGCACGTCCTGCTGAGCCTGCCGGCGCCGGGTGGCCGCGCCCGGCTCCGTCGCGACCCGATGAGCGTGCTGGAGTGCCGCGACTCGTTCGTCGACCGCTTCCCGGGTGAGCTGCGGTAGGTCCACCACGATGACCGGCGAGGTCGGGTCGTCGGTGACGATCAGGGCGCTGCCGTGTGTGCGGTGGGTGGTGACGCAGGCGATCGGCCCCTCCGTCGCCTGCTCGCGGAGCCGTCCGACCGGCGGTGGGAGCAGGAAGTCCCCTAGGCCGTCGTGTGCCCGGATGCGTGCCAGCAGCTCGTCCCACTGCCGGTTCAACCGGGTGCGCAGCTCGCTCAGCGCTTCGCGGCTCCGGTCGGCGGGCAGGGGCGTCTCGTCCGCGCGTTCGATCGCTCGCACCAGGTCGTCCAGCTCTCCGGCCAGGCCCGGGTCGCGGGATCGGAGCTCGGTGAGGTCTCCGCGCAGGTCGAACATCCCGTTCAGGACGACGCCCCTCGCCTGCTCCAGCAGTTCCACGGCCCTGCCGGGCTCGCCGGCCCCGATCGCCGCCTCCGCCGCCGTCGCCGCCAAGCCGGTCATACCGGTGGCGGACTGCACGCGGTCGTCGAACCCGAGCCTGCGCGGTGCGACCCGAGGGATCTGCTCCACGGCCAGCTCTGCCATTGCCAGCGCGGCGCGGTGGTCCTGCGCGCGTATGTGCACTTCCGCGGCCCTCCGCGCGGCCTCGACCCTGACGGTCACCGGTGCGGACGTGGTCTCGGCCGCCGTGGCCAAGGTACGGCAGGACTCGGCCAGGTCGGCGGGATCGCCGTTGTGGTCGTACCTGGCCTCCAACGCCCGTCCAAGGCGGGCCAGCCTCAGCCCGCGCCCCGGATCGTCGTGCGGTGCGACCGAGAGGGACTCACGCCCCGCCCTCACCGCTTCGGTCACGTCATCGGGTCTTCTGTGCACGGTGAACGATGTCGTCAGGGCGGCGCACAGGTCGTCCAGGCGGTCTGCCCGTTTCACGTGGCGTGCGGGAATGATCGTGGCGGCCTCGCGAAGTGCCGCCACCGCCTCGTCGGCGAGGTCCGGCCGGTCCCCGAACTCGGCCGCCATCAGCAGCACACGGCCGAGCGTGCTGAAGAAGGCGTCCCGCTCCGGGTGGTCGGGCGGACACTCGGCGAGAGCGTCGTGCGCCAGTTCTACGGCCTCGTCGAGCAATTCGGTGCGCCTTGTCCTTTCGAACAGCACGACGAGCGTGTTCGCGAGATTCGCCGGGAACGAGTCGGCCATTAAGGAACCGGGCGGGGTGGCGGCGACCACCTGGCGGCCCAACTGGACGGCCTCTTCCAACGCTGCCAGCTCCATATCGACGGAATAGGCGACCAGCAGGGCGGAATTGAGGTTGCCGCGCAAGCCATACGTGTACGGGGAGCCGGGCTGAGCGGCGGCCAGTGCTTCGCGAGAGACCCGCAGACCTTCCTGCAGCGTCTCCGCGGACGCCGTCCGCTCGTACAGCAGCAGCAGCGCGCCGCCGAGGTTGGACAGCACCGCCGGGGCTTCGTCGTCGTCGTGCGGCGCGGCGACAGCCTCACGGCTGACGTGGACGATCTCCTCGAGCAGCGTGCGGTCGTTGTCTCGCGCATACCGCGCCTGGAGCACGCCGCTGAGGCTGCTCAGGCATGTGACCCGGTGCGGGTGGCCGGCGGGGAGGGCGGCCAGAGCCTGCCGGCACAGGCGTTCGGCCTGGTCCAGGACCTGGGGCATGTCCTCGCGCCCATGCAGGGCGACCAGCGCGGAAGCGTAGTTGCCCGCGAACATGGCGCGGTTCGGGTCCTGCGGTGACGCCGAGGCGAGGGCTCGCCGGAGCGCCTTGACGGCCCGGCGAAGGTGCGCTCGCCTGTTCGTCCGCAAGTAGGCGGCGAACCATCGCATACCGCGCTGCCGGACCCTCCAGGGCTGATACCAGATTCGCTGAAGCGTGCTCCCAGCGAGGAACACCAATGGGACCGCCACCCACGACGTGCCCCAAGTGAAGTAGACGAGCACGCCGGTCACGAGAATGGCCCAGGCATAGCCCATGACCAGGACGGCAAGGCAGCTCAGCGGCGCCCACCACGGCCCGCCGAGGAGAACGGTGACCAGCGCGCTGAGGATCGGCACCCACAGAACACCGGACGTACAGCCGATTCTGATCTCGAGACGCTCATCGGAATCCGACACGCAGGCCATTGTCGCTTGCCGTACTCTGCTCTTGCTTTCAGATCGAGGAGGTTTCGTGTCGGCTGACCGGGTCGCCGCCCTGTGCGAGCACCTCGACCACGACCCCGACCTGCTGGAAGCGCTCGATGAACTGCCCGCCGACCGGTGGGACGAACTCGTGGAGGCCGTGCGCTCGGGTGCGGCGGCCGACGTGCTCGTCCCGCTGCTGGACGCCGTGGACGGCGCCGCCGCCGCTGCCGGGCTGGACGGCCTCACCACCGGAACCCGGCGGTACGAGCCGCTGCCCGGCGGGACGGCCGGGGTCCGCGCCGTCCGCGGATGGCGCTGCCCTCATCCGCACCCGTGCGGCCGGGTCGGGTCCGGCGGTGGCGACGGGACGCCCGGCTGCGCGCTGACCTCCGATCCGCTGGCCCCGGTGAAGGTCGTCAGCGAGTGACCGGGTTCCTGGAAGCCCTGGGCAAGAAGGCCGCCGAGCGGTGGCTGGCCGTGCTCGTGCTGCCCGGGGCCCTGTGGGTGGCGACGGCGTGGGTGGCCGTGCGCCTCGGCCACCGCGATGCGCTCCGGCCCCGGGTCGCCGGCGACCGGGTGACCGAGTGGGCCAAGGATGCGCACAGCACCGGCCTGGTCGTGGCGGTCCTCGCCGCGGCGCTTCTCGGGAGTGCGGCGGCCGGGCTCGCGGCGTCCGGGGTCGGCTGGATCGTCCGGAGGGCCTGGATGGCGCGCGGCAGGCGCCCACCCGCCCGCTGGGCGGTGGCGCGGCGCCGGCGGCGGTGGCACAGAGCCGCCGGCCGGGTCGACGCGCTGGTCGCCGAGGCCGTCCAGGCGGCGGGCTCCGCCGAGGAGGTGGCGGCCGGCCCCGAGATCGCCGACGCGCTGGCCCGCCGCGATGCCATCGCCCTGGAGACCCCCGGACGCCCCACCTGGATCGGCGACCGCTGGCGCGCCGCCTTCATCCGGGTGCGGCGCGCCTACGGCCTCGACCTGACCATCGTCTGGCCGAGGCTCTGGACCGTCCTGCCGGAACAGCTGCGCACCGACATCACGACAGCACAGCTGGCCTGCACCTCCGCCGCGACCCTGACCGGGTGGGCCCTGCTGTACGGCGCGCTGGCCGTGCTGTGGTGGCCCGCGTTCCCGATCGGCGTGACGCTTCTCGGCACGGCAGTGGCCCGGGCGCGCATGGCCACCGCCGCACTGTGCGAGCTGGTCGAGACCGCCGCCGACCTCTACGGCCCCCGGCTCGCCGAACAGCTCGGCAGCCCCGCGTCCGGCCCCCTCACCACCGCCCTCGGCGACGAGATCAGCGCGCGCCTGCGAAAAGACCCGCCCATCGCGTAAGCGCGGTCATGAGGTGGAGAAGGAGTAGACGCTGGTGGAGTCGTAGGTCTGGCCGGGGCGAAGCGTGGTGCTGGGGAATTGCGGTTTGTTCGGGGAGTCGGGGAAGTGCTGGGTCTCCAGGCAGAACCCGTCGCCCTGCCGGTACATCGTCCCGCCGGTGCCGACCAGGCGGCCGGTGAGGAAGTTGCCGGAGTAGAACTGGAGGCCGGGCTGGTCGGTGCGCACCTCCATCACCCGCCCGGTGGCCGGCGCGGTGACACGGGCGGCGAGCTTCATGCCCGTCCCGTCGAGCACGAAGTTGTGGTCGTAGCCGCGCCCGTACACCATCTGCTGGTGGCCGTCGCGGATGCGCTCGCCGATGGTGTGCGGGCGGGTGAAGTCCAGCGGGGTGCCGTGCACCGAGGCCAGCTCGCCGGTCGGAATGAGCGTTGAGTCGACGGGCGTGTAGCGGGACGCGTTGATCTGGATCTTGTGGTCGTACGTGTCGCCCGACCCCTCACCGGCCAGGTTGAAGTAGGTGTGGTTGGTCAGGTTGACGACGGTCGGCTTGTCGGTTGTGGCCTGGTATCGGATCCGTAGGTCGTTCCCGCGCGTCACGGTGTAGGTGACGGTGGTGCGAAGGGTGCCGGGGTAGCCCTCCTCGCCGTCCGGGCTGACATACGTCAGACTCAACGACACGCCGTCCTTGTCCTTGACCGGATGCGCTTTCCAGACGCGCTTGTCGAATCCCTTGGCGCCGCCGTGCAGGCTGTTGTCGCCGTCGTTCGCGGGCAGCTTGTAGGTCTTGCCGTCCAGGGCGAACCGCGCGCCGCCGATCCGGTTCCCGTACCGTCCGATCAGCGCCCCGAAGTAGGGGTTCTCGGTGGTGAAGGCGTCGCTGAGGTAGCCGTCCAGCGTGCCGAACCCGAGGGCGATGTTGCCGGACCGGCCGCGGCGGTCGGGCACGTCGAGGGACTGGACGGTGCCGCCGTAGGTGAGGATACGGGCCTTCATCCCGTGCCCGCTGCCGAGCGTGTACCGCTCGATCTTGGTGCCGTCCGGCAGTGCGCCGAACGCCTCCTTGGCGATGGTGGGCCCGGACGCCGAGGCGGATGCCGGGACGCCGAGCAGGCTGCCCGCGAGCAGGGCGGCGGCGGCCAGCGGGACGGTCAGGGGTGGGACG
>NZ_SMKY01000290.1 GCF_004349235.1 Actinomadura darangshiensis
CCCCAGCGCCAGTCCCACCACCGGAACAAGCCGTCAAGAGAACAGCCGATAACGCGGCCAGGGCCATGAACGGCACACGGTGCACGCCCCACTCCAACGGATGAAATGTCGGACTTGTCCGCGTCAGTGTAGATGGCCAAGGTGCGCACGGACCTCAGCCACCACCGCAACCACGCGACAACCTGGGCCACCGCGATCGCGTCCGAAGGCAGGTTCGAGCGAAGCGAGAACCTGATCGCGCAGCGAGCCGCAAGGCGAGCCGGAGCGATGCAGCGATCGCACCGCTTTTTTCGACGATGGAGGGCCGCCAGGCCCGAAGGAGGAGAAGAAAAGCAAAGAAATACCGTCGGGTGCCGGGTCGGGCCTGCTGCAGCGGTCAGAAGCGCAGGGTGGCCCGGCACCCGACGGGGATCAGGTGCCGTGGGCGGCGACGGCCTTGCGGTACATGCCGCTGACCGTGGCGCGGCCCTTGGGCGGGACGGTGGCGAGGTACTGGACGAGCACGGTGGTGTCCATCCGCGTCCTGGCGGACTTGGCCGGGGCCAGGCCGATCAGGTCGCCGCTCACAGCGAGCTTGCCCCGCCGGGACGCCGAGTACGCCTCGTTCTGCTGCAGGACGTACCAGACGACGGCCCCGCGGTCCTTGGTGCGCAGTGCGTAGACCTTGTACCGGCCGGGGGAGAAGCGGGACGACAGCGTGACACCCCGTCCGGCCAGGACTTTCTCGCCCTGCTTCAGCGCCTTGTAGGTCTCGCTGGTCTTGGCCCCGTCCGCGAGGACGGACGCGCCGGACGCCTTCGGCCCGTCGGTGAGGAGCGACGCGTGCGCCTGCGGCAGTTTCGCGGGCGCGACGGCGAGGTCCTTCACGTCCGGGCCGACAGGGGTGGCGAGGCCCTGCGGGTCGAGCGCCACCCGGCTGAGCGCGTTCTCCGACGGGTACGGGTCGGCGGCCAGCAGCCACGGCGCGCCCTGCTTGGCCTGCGTGAACAGCAGCGCGTGGCGCAGCGCGCCCTTGCCCTTGCCGCTGACGGCGTCGGCCGCGAACCAGTGCGGGTAGCCGGTGAGCCGCGGGATGTAGAACGTCGTGTCCGTGAACGCCAGCTTCGGCGGACGCTTCCGGATGGTGCGCCGCAGCCTGAGCGCCGCGTAGTCCATGGACAGCTGCGGGTCGGCCTCGACCGAGCGCAGCGTCTTCCCGCTGAACCCGTGCCCCGCCCGGTTGATCCCGTCGGCGAAGGACGTGAGCGCCTGCTGGGCCTGCGCCTTGGTGAGGGCGGGCGTCCCCTGCGGCTTCCCCGAGGCCGCTGAGGAGGAGTTGCTGGAGCATCCGGCGCTCACCGCGGTGGCGAGCAGGCCGGGTATGAGGATCGGAACAAAGGTGCGTACGGCCATGAGGCCCCCCGAATGGCGAACGGTGATCCGGACCACATGGCATCCTCGCAGAGTGACCACACAGTCACTCTACGAACACGGAACTCGGCCGAAAGTCACCGGGGGGCCGGTCGGAGCCGGGCAAGGGGTTGCGGGCTATTGGCCTGTTCGTCACTGCTTCCCATCTTGCTCCGGATTGGTTTGCGGGACGGGGTGCACCGCGCACCGGGCGTCGAGTTGCCCGGCGGGCCGGCGGAAGGTGCGGCCGGCCGTGCACGGGGGCGCGGGAGGCCGGGGCCTTGTTCGGGAAGGTGGTGGCAGGGCGCGCTCTTCGATCGCGAGGCGGGCGCGGCCTGGGTCGCCTACAACTGGGGCTTGGCGCGGGTGAAGTCGAACCTGGCGCAGCGGGACGCTGAACGCTCCTACGGCCTGACCGGCGACCAGCTGACCCCGCCGGTGCCGTGGTCGATGTACTCCCTGCGCAAGGACTGGAACCAGACCGAACACCAGGTCGCGCCCTGGTGGGCCGAATGCTCCAAGGAGGACTACGCCACCGGACTCGACCGGCTCGCGACCGCACTGAAGAACTGGTCGACCTCGCGCACCGGGCAGCGGAAAGGCGCGCGCATGGGGCTCCCGGGCTTCAAGTCCCGGCGCCGCACGGCGCCCTCATGCCGGTTCACCACCGGGACCATCCGCGTCGACGACGACCGCCACCACATCACCCTGCCCGCGCTCGGCAGACTCCGCCGCGCCGGCCGGACGGTGTCGCGCAGGCAGGGCCCGAGCTGCCCCCCGCTCAGCAATGGGCGAATCACTGAGGAAACTCAACCCTCGGTGAACGGTCAGGCCATCTCCTGCTGGCGCAGCCAGCGGATCTCCGCCTCGATGAACTCGTCGAGGTCGCCGTCCAGGACCGCGGTCGGGTTGCCGGCCTCGATGCCGGTGCGCAGGTCCTTGACGATCTGGTACGGGTGCAGCACGTAGTTGCGGATCTGGGTGCCCCAGCTCGTGGTGCCCTCGCCGCGCAGCTTGGACATCTCGTCGGCCTCCTCCTGCCGCTTGCGCTCCAGCAGCTTGGCCTGCAGCACGTTCAGCGCCGTGGCCTTGTTCTGCAGCTGGCTGCGCTCGTTCTGGCAGGACACGACGATCCCGGTCGGGAGGTGGGTGATGCGCACCGCCGAGTCGGTGGTGTTGACGCCCTGGCCGCCAGGCCCGGACGACCGGTACACGTCCACCCGCAGGTCGCTCTCGTCGATGTCGACGTGGTCGCTCTGCTCCACCACCGGGACGACGTCCAGGCCGGCGAACGACGTCTGCCGGCGGCCCTGGTTGTCGAACGGGGAGATGCGGACCAGCCGGTGCGTGCCGTGCTCGCCGCGCAGCGTCCCGTAGGCGTAGGGGGCCTTCACCGTGAACGTGGTCGACTTGATCCCGGCCTCTTCGGCGTGGGAGGTCTCGTAGATCTCCGTCGGGTAGTTGTGCCGCTCGGCCCAGCGCAGGTACATCCGCTGGAGCTGCTCGGCCCAGTCGGCGGCGTCCACCCCGCCGGCCTGCGCGTTGATCGTGATGAGCGCCTCGCGGGAGTCGTACTCGCCCGACATGAGCGTGCGCACTTCGAGCTGCTGGACGGCCTTGTGCAGCGCCGCCAGCTCGTCGTCGGCCTCGGTGCGCGTGTCGGCGTCGTCCATCTCCCGGGCCATCTCGTACAGCGTGGCGGCGTCCTCCAGCCGCTGGCGCAGGCCCTCGACCCGGCCCAGCTCGCTCTCCAGGTACGACAGGCGGCGCGTCACGCTCTGGGCGCGGTCCTGGTCGCTCCACAGGTCAGGGTCGGCCGACTGCTCGCGCAGCTCGGCGATGTCGCGCCGCATGCCGTCGAGGTCCAGCACCTGCTCGATGCCGGCGAGGGTCGAGCCGAGCTCCTTGAGCTGTTCTTCTGGTTCGATGGCTGCCACATTCCGAGCCTATATGCACTTACGTTGTCCGGACGCGGGCGCGTCGCGACGGCATGAGTGCACACCGGCCACCACCATGCGGGTGGCAGAATCACGGGCGGAAGAGGTCGGCCGGGGAGGCCGGCCCGGAGTTTCGGTCCGGGGGACGGGTCTTTGCACAGGTTCCTGCGGGTGGTCGCGGCCGGGGTGCTGCTCACCCTGCTCACCGCCGCGGGCTGCGCCGAGGGCAAGACGGAGGCGCGGCCGACCGTCACCATGCCCGAGACCTCTCCGCCGGAGCCGGTGCCGCTGACGCCGGACGTCGCCGAGCGCGCGTTCCGCACCTACGTCACCGACGAGGACGTGGCCCGTGCCGCGGGCGACGAGCGGCTCGCCCTGACGTGGACGTCCGACGGCCAGTCCCAGCTCACCGCGGCCGAGTTCCGCAAGGCCGCCTACGACGGCGACCCCGTGCGGCGCTTCGTCTACGGCAAGCCCAAGCTGTACGTGCCGAAGCTCAAGGACGGCACCTACCCGCAGTGGTTCGTGGTGTCCGTCGACCGTTCCGTCCTGGGCGAGAAGAAGAGCAAGCGCAGGGCGCTGATGGGGTTCATCCTGCGCAGGCCGTCCGACGAGTGGAAGCTCACGCTCGCAACCCTCCTTGAGGAGAAGGCGAAGGAGCCGAAGGTCGCGATCGACGCCGCCGGCTACGCGACGGCGCTGAGCACGGAGGACTCGCGCGTCCTGATCCGCCCGCGGGACGTCGGCGGGATCCAGGCGACGATCGCCGCGGAGGGGCCCGGCAGCGTCGCCGCGAAGGTGATGAAGTCCAGCCCCGTCACCACGGGCTTCTACCAGGACGCCAAGAAGGCCAGGAAGAAGGCGAAGAAGAAGGACCTGACGCTCCAGGTCGTCTACACCGCGACGCCGTTCCCGTACTTCGCGCTGCGCACCGAGAGCGGCGGCGGGCTGGTCATCTACTCGCTGTTCCGCAACACCACGCTGATCGCCAAGGACCCCGGCACGCCCAAGCCGGAGATCCCGGCGGAGGCCGAGCACCTCCTGGACGGGACGGTCGAGGGCAACGAGGTCGACACCACGTCCACCCTGCACTTCGCCGCCTACGACCCGCCGATGGCCAAGAAGGACGCCACGCAGCCGAAGGCGCACATGATCGCCGACGAGGGAGCCGTGACGAAGGCCGCCACCCCGCCCATCAAGAAGCCGTAGCCGCGGCCGTCAGCCGTAGACGCGCTGCAGGACGAGCGCCGCGAACAGCAGGGCGACGAGGATGGCCAGAATGAGGGCCGGCGGTACCGAGGGCCCGTGCCGGTGCAGCTCCGACCGGGCCGCCCGGCAGGTGGCGCAGCGTCCCTCCACCACCGGGTTCGAGCACTGAGCGCAGATCAGATGTTCGCAGCTCATGTCGTGGGCCCCAATCTCCGAAAACGGGTCGTGGTCCGTGCGGGAAGCGTCGGCCTGTCTGGTCGGTCCGTCCACCTATTAGGTATCTTTCGCCATCATCCAGCGTAGCCGGACTGTATGGTCGATCCCGCAAGTCCGGGAGCTTGACGGTATGAAACGGCCGGACGTCGGGAGACGGTTCACATGGCACTGAACGGACGTCACGCACTGATCGGACGCGGTGCGAGTCCCGGACGCCCCTACCACGCCGAGTGGGACGAGGTGGTCGCCTCTCCCCTCTACACTGCTCGAAGGCTCCGCGGCCCGACCGGCCGTGAAGCCGGGCGGCGCAGGCATGAGACCACGGACCCGTCCGTGGCCGCGGGCCGGCCCGCTCCCCAACCCCTACAGCGAACCGCCGTGATGCAGCCGTGATCCATTTCGACAACGTCACCAAGGTCTATCCGAGCCAGAACCGGCCCGCCCTGCAGCATGTGAACGTCGCCATCGAGAAGGGCGAGTTCCTGTTCCTGGTGGGGCCGTCCGGCTCCGGAAAGTCGACCTTCCTGCGCCTCATCCTGAAGGAGGAGCGTCCTTCCCAGGGTCACGTGCACGTGGCGGGCAAGGACCTGAGCAGGCTCAGCAACTGGAAGGTGCCGCACCTGCGCCGCAGGATCGGCTGCGTCTTCCAGGACTTCCGCCTCCTGCCCAACAAGAACGTCTTCGAGAACGTCGCGTTCGCCCTCGAGGTGATCGGCAAGCCGCGGCGCTTCATCGGCAAGGTCGTCCCCGAGGTCATCGACCTCGTCGGCCTGGAGGGCAAGGCCCACCGGATGCCGGACGAGCTGTCCGGCGGCGAGCAGCAGCGCGTCGCCATCGCGCGGGCGTTCGTCAACCGGCCGATGATCCTGCTGGCCGACGAGCCGACGGGCAACATCGACCCGGCGACGTCGATCGGCATCATGAAGGTGCTGGACCGCATCAACCGGACCGGCACCACCGTCGTCATGGCCACCCATGACGCGGCCATCGTCGACGCGTTCCGCAAGCGCGTCGTCGAGCTGGAGGACGGCCGCGTCGTCCGCGACCAGTCGCGCGGCGTGTACGGCCAGGCGTACTGACATCTGAACCATCGGCTCCCGACGGGTCGTACGACACCCAGAGGGCATCCGGCAGCGGAAACCGCTCGCGCCGCACCGTGCGGCCGCCCGGGCCGGGGACCGGCCTCCGGGCTCCGGCATCCGGCGAACCACAGGCGATCAAGGACAGCGAGGCATGCGCGTACAGTTCGTTCTCCAGGAGATCTGGATCGGTCTCCGCAGGAACATGACGATGACGATCTCCCTCGTCATCACCGTCGCCATCGCCATGGCGCTTTTCGGCACCGGGCTGCTCCTGCGGCAGCAGGTCACCGCGTCCAAGAGCTACTGGTACGACAAGATCGAGGTCTCGATCTTCCTGTGCGCCAAGACGAGCTCCAACCCCGTCTGCCAGAAGCAGGACGTGACCGACCAGCAGCGCCAGACGCTCAAGGGGCAGCTGGAGAAGATGCCGCAGGTCTCGAACGTCCAGTACGAGAACAAGCAGCAGGCGTACACGCGGTTCAAGGACCGGTTCGCCGGTTCGCCGGGCTTCGTGGAGAGCACCCGCGAGGGCGACATCCCCGACTCGTTCCGGGTCAAGCTGAAGAACCCGGAGGAGTACAAGGCGGTCGCCCAGGCGATGCTCAACCAGCCCGGCGTCGACTCGGTCATCAACGAGCAGGAGATCCTGAAACGGTTCTTCCGCATCCTGAACGGCCTGCAGGTCGCGGCGCTGACGATCGCGCTGATCCAGGTGATCGCCGCGGTGATGCTGGTCGGCAACACCGTCCGGCTGTCGGCGTTCAACCGGCGCCGGGAGACCGGCATCATGCGGCTGGTCGGCGCGTCCAACACCTATATCCAGATGCCGTTCATCCTGGAAGGCGCCATCGCCGGCCTGATCGGCGGGTTGTTCGCCTCCGTCCTGCTGATATTCAGCAAAAAGCTATTGGTGGACAGACTCGCGGGGGACGTCCAGCTCGTCAGCCAACTCGGCTGGAGCGTGGTCATCCTCGTCATCATCGTGTCGATCTGCTTCGGTGTGCTGCTCTGTGCCGTGTCGTCGTTCCTGACACTGCGGAGATACTTGAAAATCTGACCTCGTGACCGGATCCGGCGCAAGTGCCGGATCCGGCGAGGTCGGCCGCCCTACACTTGCCGCATGTTCCCCTCCGTGCCGCCGCCGAGCCCGTGTCACCGCTGAGAAGGCGGCCGGGCGGCGTGCTGCGCGGTGCGGCCGTCGCGGCGGCGCTCGTCTGCGCCTACGGGGCCGGGGTCGTGAGCGGCTCGGGCGCGGACCGGCACGCCGCCGTCGCGGGCGGCGGCTCCATCCTGGACGAGGCCGCGGCGAAGATCGGCGGACGTGCCGCGAAGCCGGTCGGCCGCGGCGAACTCGACCGCGCCGCCATCGAGGGCATGCTGCGCGGCCTCGGCGACAAATGGGCCCGCTACTACTCGGCCCGCGAGTACGACGACGTCGAGGGACGCCTCACCGGCCGCTACAGCGGGGTCGGGTTATGGCTCGGGAACGAGGACGGCGACTCCCGCGTGCTCGTCGCGAGCGTCCAGCCCGGCACGGCCGCCGCGCGTGCCGGTGTGCGGGCCGGTGACGTCGTCACCGGTGTCGGCGGCGCGTCCGTGGCCGGCTGGGACATCTCCCGAGTCGCGGAGGCGCTGCGGGGACGTCCGGACGAGACCGTCGAACTGACCGTCGCCCGCGAGCGTCGAACCATGCGGTTCCACCTCGTCCGCACCCCGGTCTCTGGAGGAGACGTCACCGTGACCGACCTTCCCCAGCGCGCGCGGATGATCCGGGTCGGCGCCTTCACCCGCGGGACCGGACGCGAGGTCCGCGCGGCCGTGACCGGGACGTCGCCGAAGGGCCGTCCCGGCGGCGGCGTCCTGCTTGACCTGCGCGGCAACCCGGGCGGGCTGCTGGACGAGGCGGTCGAGACGGCGTCGGCGTTCCTGCCCGGCGGCCCGGTCGTCACCTACGAGCCGCGCGGCAAGCCCGTCCAGCGGCGTGCCGTCACCCGCCCCGGCGACGCCCGTACCCCGCTCGTCGTGCTCGTCGACGCCGGCACCGCCAGCGCCGCGGAGATCGTCGCGGGATCCCTGCGCGACCGCGACCGCGCGGTGATCGTAGGATCGCGTACGTACGGGAAGGGCTCGGTGCAGGAACCCCTCAAGCTCGCCGACGGGTCCGTCGTCGAGCTGACCGTCGGTCGCTACCGCACCCCGGGCGGCCGTAACCTCGACGGGGTCGGGATCGAACCCGACGTGGCGGTCTCCGCCGACCGCCCGCCCAAGGTGGCCGAGCAGCGCGCCCGGACGGTGCTGCGCGGCCTGCACGCGACAATGCACTAGGAACGACAGGCCGGACTAGCGACGACCCGGTATGGCAACGACGACGCCGGACAAGGACTGATGACGTGGCACGGGACACCGGCCGGAAGAAGGACACCGGGCACAAGCTCATCGCCCAGAACAAGCGGGCCCGCTACGACTACCACATCGACGACACGTGGGAGGCGGGCATGGTGCTCATGGGCACCGAGGTGAAGGCGCTGCGCGCCGGCCGCGCCTCCCTCGCCGACGGCTACGCGCACGTGATGGACGGCGAGGTGTGGCTGGAGCACGTCCACATCCCCGAGTACACGCAGGGCACCTGGACCAACCACGCCCCCCGCCGGCGCCGCAAGCTGCTGCTGCACCGGCGCGAGATCCAGAAGATCGTCGCGAAGTCGTCCGAACCGGGCTGGACACTGATCCCGCTCTCGCTGTATTTCAAGGACGGCAAGGCCAAGGTCGAGATCGGCCTGGCCCGTGGTAAGAAGGCGTACGACAAGCGCCAGGCCATCGCCAAGCGGGAAGCCGACCGGGAGATGCAGAAGGCGGCGGCGGCCCGGTTCAGGAGACGGTGAAGGGTGCCGATGACGAACCTAGGCCGTAGGCGGGTCCCCGGCGGGGGCTTCACGCCGGTGCGGCGCCGGGCGGTCGCGCTGACGGCCTGCGGCGCGCTCGTCGCGACGATGACGACGGGATGCTGGGCCGAGCCGTCCGCGATGCCCGCCGTCCGCGACTTCCTGATCGCCTGGCAGGTCGGCAACTACGAGGCCGCGGCCGGGCAGACCGTCGGCACCGACAGGAAGCAGGTCGAGGACGCCCTCGGCCGCGTCCGGCAGCAGCTCGACGCCGCGTCCCTGCGGCTGTCCCTCGGCACCGAGGTGCAGGGCTCCGACGTCGACCAGATCGTCAAGGACGGCGACGAGGCCACCGCGCGCTTCACCGTGAAGATCGACCTGGGCGAGAACGGGCAGCCGTGGGAGTACCCCGGCCTGATGCGCCTGCGCCGCGTCGGCGGCAAGTGGAAGGTCATCTGGAACCAGTCCGTCATCAACACCAAGCTCAGGCCGGGGCAGCGCCTCGCCGTGCGGACCGAGGTGCCGAAGCGCGCCCCGATCACCGACACGCAGGGCCGTCCCGCGCTCCGCGTCGTCTACGCCTACAACTTCGGGGTGTACCCCGGGCAGCTCGCCGACCCGCAGAAGACCCTGGAGCTGCTGTCCAAGCAGACCAAGATCGACGGTGGCCGGCGGCTGGACGCCGAACGCCTCCTCGGCCGCGTCCGGTCCGCCCCGCCGCAGGCGTTCCTGCCGCTGCTGACCCTGCAGTCCCCGACGCACAACGCGCTGATCCAGCGGCTCGCCCACCTCCCGGGGCTGCACTACCAGCGCGTCCGGGAGCCGATCGCGCCCGCCTACGCGCCCGAGCTGGTCGGCAACCTCGGCCCCGCCACCGCCGACCGGCTCCAGGAGGTCGGCGCCCCCTACCAGCCGGGCGACACGATCGGCGTCAGCGGCATCCAGCTGCTCCAGCAGCGCCGGCTCGCCGGGACGCCCACCGTCCGCGTCGTCGCGCAGGACGAGACGGGCAAGAACAGCGAGGAGCTGCGGTCCTGGCCCGGCCAGGAGCCGCAGGCGGTCCAGACGACGCTCGACCCCGGCTACCAGCGGCACGCCGACAACGCGCTGAAGAACCTGCGGTCTCCGGCGTCCATGGTGGTCGTGCGGCCCAGCACCGGCGAGGTGCTGGCCGCGTCCAACCACGGGACGAACGGCCGCAACCTCGCGTTCGAAGGCCACTACCCGCCCGGAATGACGTTCGGCATCGTGTCCGCGGAGGCCCTGTTCTCCCGCGGCGGGATGAGCCAGTCCACCGAGACCACCTGCCCCGGCACGGTCACCGTCGGCGGGAAGACGTTCACCAACAAGGCCCGCCCCGACAGCGACTTCGCCCACCACTTCGCCGCGTCCTGCAAGACGACCCTCGCGCAGCTCGGCGCCAAGCTGGACGCGCAGACCCTCGTCCAGCAGGCCGCCCAGCTCGGCATCGGCAAGGACTGGGGCCTGAACGTCCCCGCGTTCACCGGCAGCGTGCCGACCCCCGCCAACGACGGCGACAAGGCCGCCGTGATGGTCGGTGAGGGCGGCGTCCAGGTCAGCCCCCTGTCCATGGCCCTCGTCGCCGCAGCGGCCTACAGCGGCACCTGGCGGCCCCCGTACGTCCTCAAGGACATCGCCAAGACCGTCCAGGCGCCCCCGCCGCAGAGCCCGCCGCCCGAGTCGATCTCCAGCCTCAAGAAGGTCCTCGCCCGCACCGCCGCCACGGGCAACGCCAAGGGCGCCCGCGTCTCCGGCGACGTCGTCGGCGTCGCCGCCCTCGCCACCTACGCGGAGGGCGGCCAGACCAAGACCGTCTCCTGGTTCGTCGGCTCCAGCGGCGACCGCGCCTTCGCCATCGCCGTCGAGGGCCGCGTCAACACCCCGGCGATCGCCGCCCGCTTCCTCAGCTGACCGGCTTTGTGAGCTCTTTACGGCCGGGACGCAACCAACCCGTGCCCGCCAGGCGTCTTTACGGGTGACTGAGACTCCGCTTGGGGGGTTGCGGACTCAGTCGCCGTGATGAGACCAGAGCCTCTTCTCGGGGGAGGCTCTGCCGTCCGGACCGGCCCGACCCTGCCGGTCGGCCCCGGTGGGCGTTACGCCCACCGGGGTTCACGACTGCCTGGGGGAATGACGTTGCCCGCGCACACGTTAACCTTGTAACGTCGTCGTGCGGACGTCCTCGGACGCCCGTGTTGACAACTGAACATGGGGGTGACCGGCTTCGACTTCGGTAGTTCGAGTCAGGGGAAGCGGGTCGAGGGTTGCTGTCGTGACCTCGTTAATCCTGTGACAGCAAACAAATAACTGCCACTAAGAAGCAGTCCGAGTTCGCCCTCGCCGCCTGAGCGAGGAGTGAACTCTGTCAGCCCGGGAGCGTCTCCGACCCGGGGTCTGGCATCGTAAGGAGACTCCACCTACCGACCCGGTCGCGGGGCCGGTAGGAAAATCGAACAGCGACTGAGTCCGTCGGCGACACGCCTGCGTGAGCGCCGGGACTGAGAAAACGCCAAGCAGGCTGCACCCGGAGAAGCCCTAGCTCATCACCGAAGGACGCGGGTTCGATTCCCGCCACCTCCACTCTGGACGACGTGTGCTCGGCGCCGCTTTGCGGCGCCTTGCCGCGTCGTTTCGTTCTGTCTATCTGGGGGGCGACCCCCAGACCCCCGGTGTGGGGGCTCCGCCCCCACAC
>NZ_SMKY01000291.1 GCF_004349235.1 Actinomadura darangshiensis
GGGGACGAGTCCGCATTGCGCTGGGCCTTCCGTTGTCGGCGACGTCACATTAACGTTAACGTGATCGTTCACAAACCTTGGATGTCCACCCGTCCGCCTGTCAAGAGCCGAAAAGAAAACGACCCGGCCGTCCGCGAGAGCGGACGACCGGGCCGCTGCCATGCCCGGAAGGGGCGGATCAGGTGCTGGCGGACAGCTCCAGATCCTTGACCTTCGGGTCGCCCTCGTCGGCCGTGTAGTCGGACGTGCGGGTCGCGTCCTTGCCGTCCGCGAGCTTGGCGGCCTTGAAGACCACGGTGCCGATGACCGCCACCGCGACGTTGACGGCGAGCGCCAGCATGCCGACGTACATCGTCATCTCGGTGTCGAGGCCGAGGTCGCTCAGCGGGTAGGCCGAGCCGCCGAAGTGCTCCTTGCCCTTCGCCGGGTTCGGGATGTCGTACAGCATCCACAGGCCCGCGGCCATGCCGCCGACCCAGCCGGCGATGAGGGCGCCGCGGTGGAACCAGCGCGTCATCAGGCCGAGCGCCACCGACGGCAGCGTCTGCAGGATGATGACCCCGCCGATGAGCTGCAGGTCGATGGAGAACTGCGGGTCGAGCGCGAGGATGCACGCCACCGCGCCGGCCTTGACGATCAGCGACACCAGCTTGCTGACCGTGGCCTCCTCCTTCGCGTCCGCGTCGCGGCGGATGTACTCCTTCCAGATGTTGCGGGTGAACAGGTTGGCCGCCGCGATCGACATGATCGCCGCCGGGACGAGCGCGCCGATGCCGATGGCGGCGAACGCCACGCCGGCGAACCAGTCCGGGAACATGTGGTCGAACAGGACCGGGACGGCGGTGTTGCCGTCCGGCTTGCCGTCGGTGGTGATCGGCTTGACCCCCGCCGCGATGGCCATGTAGCCGAGCAGCGCGATGAGGCCGAGCACGAAGCTGTAGGCGGGCAGCGCCGCCATGTTCCGCTTGATCACATTGCGGTTCTTGCCGGCCAGCACGCCGGTGACGCTGTGCGGGTAGAGGAACAGCGCCATCGCCGAGCCGAGCGCCAGCATCGCGTAGTTCAGCTGGCCGCTGCCGGCGATCGTGATGCCGTCGCCCGGCGCGGGCGTCTTGTCGAACTTGGCCTTGGCCGCGTCGAAGACGTCCCCCCACCCGCCGAGCTTGGCCGGGATGTACAGCACCGCGACGATGATGACCAGGTAGATCAGGGCGTCCTTGACGAAGGCGATCAGCGCGGGCGCGCGCAGCCCGGACTGGTAGGTGTAGGCCGCGAGGATCACGAACGCGATGATGAGCGGCCAGTGCCCGTTCACGCCCATCGTCTTCAGCACGGCCTCGATGCCGACGAGCTGCAGCGCGATGTAGGGCATCGTGGCGACGATGCCGGTGATCGCGATCAGCAGGGCCAGCGTCGGCGAGCCGAACCGGGCCCGGACGAAGTCGGCGGGCGTGACGAAGCCGTGCACGTGCGACACCGACCAGAGCCTGATCAGGAACAGGAACACCAGCGGGTAGACGATGATCGTGTACGGGACGGCGAAGAAGCCCGCCGCGCCCGCGCCGAACACCAGGGCCGGGACGGCGACGAAGGTGTAGGCGGTGTAGAGGTCGCCGCCGATCAGGAACCAGGTGACCCAGCTGCCGAAGTTGCGGCCGCCGAGCCCCCACTCGTCCAGGCTGTGCATGGTGTCGGGCCGCCGCCACCGGGCGGCGACGAAGCCCATCCCGCTGACCAGCAGGAAGAGCAGCACGAACACGATCATCTCGGTGCGGTGGTCGCTGGACATCGCTCAGCCCCTCTTCTTGGTCATCTGGTAGACGACGACCGTGCAGGCGACGCCGAGGGGGATGAAGGCGAGCTGGATCCAGTAGAAGGCCGGGAAGCCGGCGAGCCGGGGCCCGTCGCTGTTGAAGAGGAACGTCAGCAGCGGCACCACGACCGGCAGGACCAGCAGCCAGTTCCAGGCGCTCCGGTCGGAGCGGCCGCCCTCCGCCGGCGCCGGGTCCGGCGGGGGCTGGTCCGGTGGGGGCGGTGCCGGGGCCGGTTCCTTCGATTCGTCGGGAGTCATGGGGGTCCTCCTCTTCGGGACCGTGCACGGTCCGCCCGGATCGCGGGACGCGGCCGTGCCGGGGATGACGGCCGGGTGAGCCTACACACCGGGCGATCACAGCGGGATCTCGGCCGCGGCACGACTTGGATGGATCGTTCCACCCTGGGAACGGCCAGGTCATGGCCCATTCAACGGCCGGTCAGGGGCCGGTCAGGCGGGTCCGCTCCGCGGCGGTCCCCGGCTCCTGCCGGCACGTCCCCGTGGTAGCCTCGCCGCATGCGAACCGTAGCCCGCCGGTGGTGGTGGCGCCGCTGAGGCGGCGCCGGTTCGTGCATGTCCAGACCAGGCGACCGCCCTCACCGGCGGTCGTTTTTCCGTGTCTGCCGCATGGTGAGGGCCCGACATGAGGGGCCACCGCGTGGAGACCGTCTCACGCAAGCCGCTGACCAGCGAGTTCGTCACGGCCGGGGGCGTACGGGTGACCCGTACGGCGACCCCGGTCGACCCCGAGCGCAAGTCCGATGTGCTGAACGCCCTCGTGGCCGCCGTGGGGGAGCGGCGCGGCGGCGTGCTCAGCTCCGGGATGGAGTATCCGGGCCGTTACAGCCGCTGGCACATGGCCTACGCCGACCCCTGCCTGGAGATCGTCGCCCGCGGCCGGACGGTCGCCGTCCATCCGCTGAACGAGCGCGGCCGGGTCGTCCTGCCCGCCCTGGCCGGGGTGCTGCGCGGCACCGGTGAGGTGCGGGCCGACGAACCCGGCCTGTTCGAGGTGTTCGTCCCGGCGGCGGAGGGCTTGTTCGCCGAGGAGGAGCGCAGCCGGCAGCCGACCGTCTTCACCGCGCTGCGCGCCGTCGTCGACCTGTTCCGCTGCGACGACCCGCACCTCGGCCTGTACGGCGCCTTCGGCTACGACCTGTCGCTGCAGTTCGAGCCGCTGCGGACCCGGCTGGAGCGGGCGGACGACCAGCGCGACCTCGTCCTGCACCTCGCCGACGAGATGGTCGTCGTCGACCGCAAGCGCGAGGCCTCGCACCGGATCTCCTACGACTTCGAGGTGGCCGGCACGAGCACCGCCGGGCTGCCGCGCGACACCGGGGCGACGCCCGTCCGGCCGCGGGCCGGGTTGCCCGCCCAGCCCGTTCCCGGCGTGTACGCGCAGATGGTGCGGGACGCCAAGGACAAGTTCGTCCGGGGCGACCTGTTCGAGGTCACTCCGGGGCACGCGATGTACGGGCGCTGCGACGCCCCCGCCGCGTTCTTCGAGCGGCTCCGGGAGACGAACCCGGCGCCGTACGAGTTCCTGTTCAACCTGGGCGAGGGCGAGTTCCTGGCAGGCGCCTCGCCCGAGATGTTCGTCCGGGTCAGCGGCGACCGCGTCGAGACGTGCCCGATCGCCGGGACGATCAAGCGCGGCGGCGACGCGCTGGAGGACGCCGAGCAGATCCGCGCGATCCTGTCGTCGGCGAAGGACGAGTCCGAGCTGACCATGTGCACCGACGTGGACCGCAACGACAAGTCCCGGATCTGCGTGCCCGGCAGCGTCCGCGTCCTCGGCCGCCGGCAGATCGAGATGTACTCCCGGCTGATCCACACCGTCGACCACATCGAGGGCCGGCTGCGGCCCGGCTTCGACGCCCTCGACGCGTTCCTCACCCACATGTGGGCGGTGACCGTGACCGGCGCGCCGAAGGCGTGGGCGATGCAGTTCATCGAGGACCACGAGGAGTCGCCCCGCCGCTGGTACGGGGGCGCGGTCGGCTTCGTCGGCTTCGACGGCTCGATGAACACCGGCCTCACGCTGCGGACCGCGCAGATCCGCGACGGCGTGGCGACCGTCCGGGCCGGGGCCACGCTGCTCTACGACTCCGACCCCGACGAGGAGGAGCGCGAGACCCATCTCAAGGCGAGCGCGCTGCTGAGCGCGCTGGCCGCCGTGGAGAAGGGCGCCGGGGCCGCCGCGTCCGAGGAGGCGCCGCTGCCCGCCCAGCCGGGGGACGGCCTCACGGTGCTGCTCGTCGACCACGAGGACTCGTTCGTCAACACCCTCGCCGACTACTTCCGCCAGCAGGGCGCCTCCGTGGTCACCCTGCGGCACGGCTTCCCGGTGCGGATGCTGGACGAGCACGCGCCGGACCTCGTGGTGCTGTCGCCGGGCCCCGGGCGTCCCGACGACTTCGGCACCCGCGCGCTCCTGGACGAGCTGGACGCGCGGAACCTGCCGGTCTTCGGTGTCTGCCTCGGCCTGCAGGCGATGGTGGAGCACGCGGGGGGCGAGCTGACGCTGCTGCCCGAGCCGTCGCACGGCAAGCCCGGCCAGGTGAAGGTCACCGAGGGCGGGATGTTCGGGGGCCTTCCGGACGAGTTCACCGCGGCCCGCTACCACTCGCTGCACACCACGCCCGACCGCGTGAAGGGGTTCCGGGTGACGGCGCTGACCGGGGACGTCGTGATGGCGGTCGAGGATCAGGGGCGGCGGCGCTGGGCCGTCCAGTTCCATCCGGAGTCGATCCTCACCGCGGCGGGCGGGGCGGGGCACCGGATCGTGGCCAACGTCCTGCGGCTGTGCCGGCCCTGACCACCGGCCCCCACCACCGATCCCCACCACCGGCACTGACCGGCGGGCCCTTCCTGGAGCGGAGCCGCCTCTAGTTCCGAAGCACTAGAGGCGGGCGCCCGGAAATGGTCCCGAGGTTCCTGTCGCGGTCCGGGCGGCGGCGGAAGACTTGGGTCCGGCCACACCGCGCCGTCCTTCCGCCGGCACGGGGTGATCGCCGTTATCCCGCGGGGGAGGGCGGCCCGTCCGCCCTCCCCCGTACATAACGGACGTTTCGGGTTATCCGAAACGAATTGGTGGTTTCTTGGCGTCCAGCGGGGGGACGCCGGGAGCCATGATGACAATCCTGTGGCTCATCGCGGTGATCCTGGTGATCGCCGGAATCTATGTGATCCTCGCCCGGCGCGACCTGATCTGGGGCATCGTGCTCATCGTCGTCGGACTCCTCGTCGGGCCCGGCGGGGTGAGCATCTTCACCTGACCGGAAACCGGCCGGCTCTGGGGGAAACCCTGACGTGAACCGTCAGGTTTCGGTGCCAGCATCGTCCCCATGAGCCGTGCACTGACAGGAAAGACCGCACTGGTCGCGGGCGCGACGCGCGGGGCGGGGCGAGGGATCGCCGCCGAACTCGGCGCCGCGGGGGCGACCGTGTACGTGACGGGACGGTCCACCCGGGCCCAGCGCTCGGAGATGGACCGTCCCGAGACCATCGAGGAGACCGCCGAGCTGGTCACGGCCGCGGGCGGCGAGGGCATCGCCGTCCAGGTCGACCACCTCGAACCGGACCAGGTCGCCGCGCTCGTGCGGCGCATCGACGCCGAGCGCGGCCGGCTGGACGTCCTCGTCAACGACGTCTGGGGCGGCGACCGCCTCTTCGAGTTCGGCAGGAAGCTGTGGGAGCAGTCCCTTGAGGACGGCCTCCACATGCTCAGGCTGGCCATCGACACCCACGCCGTCACCAGCCACCACGCCCTGCCGCTGCTGATCCGCGAGCCCGGCGGCCTCGTCGTCGAGGTCACCGACGGCACCGCCGAGTACAACGCGGCCTACCGCGCGGACGTCGGGTTCTTCTACGACCTCGCCAAGAGCGCAGTCATCCGGATGGCGCTCGCCCAGTCCGTGGAGATCGCGCCCTACGGGGCGACGGCGGTCTCCCTCACGCCGGGCTGGCTGCGCTCGGAGAACATGCTCGACATCTACGGCGTCACCGAGGACACCTGGCGCGAGGCCACCGGGAAGGTCCCGCACTTCGCGATCTCCGAGTCGCCGGCGTACGTCGGACGCGCCGTGGCCGCCCTCGCCGCCGACCCCGACCGGGCCCGCTGGAACGGCGCGTCCCTGTCCAGCGGCGGGCTGGCCCAGGTCTACGGGTTCACCGACGCCGACGGCAGCCGTCCCGACTGCTGGCGCTACATCGTCGAGGTGCAGGACGAGGGCCGTCCCGCCGACGTCACCGGCTACCGCTGACGCCCGCCTCCGGGCGGTACAGCTCCGCGAGCCGGGCGGCGCCGGCGGCCATCCGCTCCCGCAGCTCCGGCGGGGCGAGCACCTCGGCCTCCGCGCCGAGCCGCATCAGCTCCGACGCCGCGACGGCCATCGACTCGACCGGGAGGGTGGTCACCACCCGGCCGCGGCCGTCGGGCTCGCCGGCGTTCTCGGCCGCCTGCCTCGCCGCGTGCGGTTCGACGGCGTACCGCAGAGCCCGCATGCCGGCGGGGGACAGGCGCACCGTGGCCTCCTCCCGCAGCATCGAGCGCAGGAACGCGGCGGCCTGCTCGCGCCAGTGCGCCGCCAGGTCGAAGTCCTCGTCCCGCTGGAAGACCTCGCCGGTCGGCCGGACGGCGGTGACGCGGTCCACCCGGTAGGTGCGGGGACGGCCGCCGACCCGCGCGACCAGGTACCAGACGCCGCTCTTCAGGACGAGCCCGTACGGTTCGGCCGTCCGGGCGACCTCGGAGTCCTTGCGGCGGTAGCGCAGCTCGACGGTCTCGTCCTCCCAGACGGCGCGGGCGAGGTCGCGCAGCAGCGCCGGCGGGCCGGTCTCGCCGAACCAGCCGGGGGCGTCCAGATGGAAGCGCCGGCCGGCGCGCGCGGGGGCGTCCCGCAGCGACGCGGGGAGCGCGGCGAGGACCTTCAGCTCGGCGGCCGCGAGCGCGCCGGCGCGTCCCATGTCCCCGGCCGGGCCGGGCAGCCCGGACAGGAACAGCGCCTCGGCCTCCTCGCGGGTGAGGCCGGTCAGCCGCGTCCGGTACCCGCCGACCAGGCGGTAGCCGCCGCCGCGCCCCTGGTCGGCGTAGACGGGGACGCCGGCCGCCGACAGCGCCTCCATGTCCCGGTAGACGGTGCGCTCCGAGACCTCCAGCTCGCGCGCCAGTTCGCCCGCCGTCATGGTCTCCCTCGACTGGAGGAGGAGGACCGCAGAGATCAACCGAGCCGCTCGCATCGCTCCATCCTGCCGAACGCCGGGTGTTTTTGACAATTTCGTGGGAGGTTCGCCGCATTTTTCTGTCATGGCAGGTCGGGAGGCTGTTAGCTTCGCGGCGTGCCTACCGACAACACCACCATCGCCGCGTTCATCGACGCACTCCCGAAGGTCGAGCTCCACGTCCACCTCGTGGGCTCCGCCTCCGTCCCCACCGTCCTCGAACTCGCCCGCCGCCACCCGGACGGGCCGGTCCCCGCGGACGAGCGCGACCTGCGCGCCTTCTACGAGTTCCGCGACTTCCCGCACTTCGCCGAGGTGTACGAGTCCGTCTCCAGCCTCGTCCGGACCCCGGAGGACGTCGGGACGCTCGTCCTCGGCGTCGCCCGCGACCTCGCCGCGCAGAACGTCCGGTACGTCGAGCTGACCGTCACCCCCTTCACCCACCAGCGGGCCGGGATGCCGATGCCCGCGGTCACCGAGGCGCTCGACCACGCGGTCCGCGAGGCCCGCGACCGGCTCGGCATCCGCGTCGCCTACATCTTCGACATCCCCGGCGAGTTCGGCGCCGAGGGCGCCCGCGGCACCCTCGCCCACGCCCTGGAGCACCCGCCGGAGGCGCTCGTCGGGTTCGGCATCGGCGGCATCGAGCAGATGCGCCCGCCGCACCGGGACGCGTTCCGCGACGCGTTCGCCGCCGCCCGCGCCGCCGGGCTGCGCAGCCTCCCGCACGCGGGGGAGATGACCGGCCCGGAGACGATCTGGGAGGCCATCGAGGGGCTGCGCGCCGAGCGCATCGGCCACGGCGTCAGCTGCGTGCAGGACCCGCGCCTCATCGCGCACCTGCGGGAGACGCAGCTGCCGCTGGAGGTGTGCCCGACGTCCAACGTGTGCACCGGCCAGGTCGCGGGCCTCGCCGACCACCCGATGCCGCGGATGCTGGAGGAGGGCCTGTTCGTCACCCTCAACAGCGACGACCCGCCGATGTTCAACACCACGCTCACCGGCGAGTACCGCGTCGCCGCCGAGGCGTTCGGGCTCGGCCGCGCCGAGCTGGCGTCGCTGGCCCGCAACGCCGTCATCGCCTCGTCCCTGGACGAGGAGGGCCGCAAAGCGATCATCGCCGACATCGACGCCCTCGGCTGAGAACCGCCGGCCCGGGCCGCCGGCCCCGGGCCGTCAGCCCCAGGCCATGCGCCGCCACGGGCTCTCGGGGTCCTCGGCCAGGATGCGGTGGCCGGCGAGGGACCGGTCGTACCATTCGCCGAACCCGCCCTCGTCGAACCGCAGCATCCGGCCGAGGACGTACCCCGCGGAGAACGACCCCCACGACGGATACACCTGGTGGGCGCGGTGCCCCGCCGTGAGGACGCACTTCTCGGCCTCCTCGGCGTCGCAGTACCCGGCGTTCAGGCCCCAGCGGGCCATGTTCACCGCGCGCCCGAAGTCGTAGCCGTAGACGCTCTCGACCAGGCCGTCCGGCGGGAGCAGGCCGTCCGCCCGGAACCGCGACTCGTACCGCAGCACCAGGCCGGACAGCTCCACGACCTCCTGGACGGTCTCCTCGGAGATGTCGCGCTCGCGGCACCAGGCGACGATCGCCTCCCGCCACGCCCGCTCGCCGGTGCCCCGGCCGCGCCGGTCGAGCACCATCTGGATCGCGGGGTCGCTGTTCCGGGCGTCGAGGAGCCCGTCCATCTGCTTGCGCCAGCCCTCGGCGTCGGTGATGCCCCAGTCGCGCTCCAGCAGCACCCGGTCGTCGCCGCCGCTCTCGTCGTGGTCGGCGAGGGTGTTCCAGGCGACCCCGTTGCCGACGGCCAGGTGCGCGCCGACGGCCAGGGCCGCGGCGAGCCGTCCCCACGCGGCGGTGCCCGGGTCGGTGACGAGGACGTCGTGGTCGCGGTCCGGCCGCCGCTCGGCGTCCGCGAGCAGCTTGGCGACCTGCCGGTACTCCTCGCTCCCCGGCGGTATCCGCGCCAGCAGCTCGCGCAGCGGCTGGAGCGCGCCGCGCGGGCCCGCGTCCTTCACGATGAGCCGCGCCGCGTGCAGGCCGGCGGCCCCGGCGCGCTTGTGGTCGTGCAGCGAACCGAACCCCGACATCGCCGCCCAGGCGCGCCGGGCGGCCTCGCCCGTCCGTCCCGCCGCCGCCAGCACGTGCGCCGCCTGCGCGTCCAGGCCCGCCCGGACCTCGCCCGGCAGGGACGCGGCGCCGCGGTCCAGCACGTCGAGGACGCGCTGCGCCTCACCGGTGCTCCCCGCCGCGGCGAGCGCCCGCGCGAACCGGGCGCGGACCGCGACGGCCGGCGTCCAGTCGCCGCGCGCCTCCATCGCCTCGGCGGCCTCGGCGTAGGCGGCCGCGGCCTCCCCGGCCCGGCCCTGCCGCTCGTACTTGCGGGCGCGGTCCAGCAAGGCGCCGGTCTCGGCCTGAATCGTCATCGAACCCTCCAGGGTGAACCGTACCGGTCCCGCGGCCGGGTCACGGAAGGCCGGTGATCTCCACCCGGGTGTCGTGGAACACGGGCCCGCCGCCGAGGTCGGTGTCGCGCTCGTCCACGACGGCGTTGGCGTTCGCGCCGCCCGCGAGCTTGGCCCAGTGGCCCTTCGTGGTCGCCGCGACGCCCGGCCGCACCTGGTCGGTGATCTTCAGCACGGCCTCGAACGCGCCCCGGTCGTTGCCGACCCGGACCCGCTGCCCGTCGCTCAGCCCCCGCGCCTTCGCGTCGTCGCCGTGCAGCCGGACGGTGAGGCCGCCGGACCGCCGCCGCAGCTCCGGATTGTTGGCGAACTGCGTGTTGAGGAACTCGTGCGACGCCGCCGAGATCAAGGCGAGGGGGAAGCGCCGGGCCCGCTCCTCGTCGGCGACCTCCACCGGCGGGACGTACCCGGCGAGCCCGGCGCCCTCCGAGCGGAACTCGAACCGCCCGGACGGGGTCGGGAACCCCTCGGCGTACGGCAGGAACGGGTCCGGGAGCGACATCCGCACGAACCCCTCCTTGCGGAGCCTGTCGAGCGTGATCCCGGCCATCCACGGATGGTCCGACGCGAGGAGCTGCTCGGCGAGGCTCTCGTCGGAGTCGTAGAGCGCCGGCTCGTCCAGGCCCATCCGGCGGGCGAGCCGCCGGAACGTCTCCGTCGTCGGCAGGCACTCGCCCGGCGGCGCCACCGCCGGCTCGTTCCACGTCAGGTACAGGTGCCCGTACCCCTCGTGCAGGTCGGCGTGCTCGTGCTGCGCCGTCGCGGGCAGCACGATGTCGGCGTAATCGACGGTGTCGGTGGGGAACTGCTCCATCACCACCGTGAACAGGTCGTCCCGGGCCAGCCCCCGGCGGACCTTGTTCTGGTGGGGCGTGCTACCCGCCGGGTTGGCCGCGATCACGAACAGGGCCTTGACCGGCGGGTCCTGGACGTCCAGGAGCCCCTCGCCGAGGCGGGTCATCGACAGCGTCCGCACCGGGCCGCGGCGCAGATCGTCCCGCCACAGCGCGGCCTTGTTCAGCCTCACGTGCCCGGACGTGGAGAACGCGACACCGCCGCCCCGCCGCGCCCAGTCGCCCGTCACCGCCGGGATGCCGGCGATCACCCGCAGCGCCGACCCGCCGCCCGAGTGCCGCTGGAGCCCCTGCGTCGCCCGGATCGCGGTCGGGCGCGTCCGGGCGATCCGCTCCCCGAGCGCGACGATCCGCTCCACCGGAACCCCGGTGATCTCCGCGGCCCGCTCGGGCGGGAACTCCGCGATCCGCCCCCGGAACTCCTCCCACCCCAGCGTGTGCCGTGCCAGGTAGCCCTCGTCCTGCGCCCCGAGGCCCACGATGACGTTGAGCAGCCCGAGCGCCAGGGCGGCATCCGTCCCGGGCAGCGGCGCCAGATGCTCGTCGGCCTGCTGCGCCGTCCGCGTCCGCACCGGGTCGATCGCGACCAGGTGAGCCCCGGCCTTCCGCGCCTCCTGCACGAACTTCCACACGTGATGGCCGCTGGTCAGCGGGTTCGTCCCCCACAAGAGGACCAGTCCGGCGTGCGCGAGGTCCTCCGGGTCCATGCCGCCCGGGGACCCGACGGCCTCGGCCATCCCGGCGTTGCCCGCCGCCGAGCAGATGTTGGCGTAGTGCGCCGACGCGCCCAGCACGTTGAAGAAGCGCCGCCCCGAGTTCCCCTCAAGGCCCTGCAGGTAGCCGAGCGTGCCCGTCCCCCAGTACGGCCAGACCGCCTCGCCGCCGTGCTCGCGGACGATCCCCTCCAGCCGCGCGGCGATCTCGTCGAGCGCCTCGTCCCACCCGATCCGCTCGAACCGCCCCTCGCC
>NZ_SMKY01000292.1 GCF_004349235.1 Actinomadura darangshiensis
GCCCACACCCGCACCCCACCCCCATTCATCTGACATATTGCGACGTCCTAGAGGAGTCGGGTGAACCATCGGTAAGGCCAAATCCGCCACTACCAGCAGCGTTCGTACTCGCCGGGTATGCCGATCTGGTCGGTACCCCCATCGGCAACATCATCAGCACCTCGATGCCCAACCCGCGCCTAGATCGCTTCTGACCTCTACCCACGGCCTGCCACCAGACCGCGCCGTCGGCGAGCACAGCGGCCAGCAGGAGTCCGCAAGCCCGGAAGGGCAAGTTGCTGAAGGGATCAGATCTTCTGAACACCCGGTGCGCGGCTGGCTGGAAGCCGTTGGGGCCGACCGCCGCCGGGCCAGACCGCCTGCGAGGCCTGTTGGCCTCTGCTCGGGCTAGGCATGGGAGTGTAGGCCCAGCGCGCCCAGCGCTCGCTGGTAGTACTGCAGGCGCCGATCCTCGATCTCACTATTACGCGGGTGCGGTGGGGTCAGGAGGTCCGCGGCGTGCAGCCAGGCCTGTGCGGCATGGCGACGTGGGCCATGACGCTCCAGGATTTCGGCGCGGCGTACCAACGCCGTGATCGCCTTGTCGCGGTCGCCGAGCTGGTCGCAAGCGCTGGCGAGGACGGCTAGCGCATGCGCCGCCACCCGGTTGGGGACCTGCGCGCCCGGTTCTGACGCAGCGCCGGTCGTGGCACCGTCTTCACTGTCGCCGGGGAGGTGGAGAGCTTGGCGGGCGTGCGCCGCAGCTTGGTCGGGGTGGCCAAGGAGGAGCTCGGCCTCGGCCAGAGCCGCCAACGCCTGGGGCGTGGCCCCCGAGACGGTTGCGCGAGTCCAATGCTGAGCCAGCAGATCACGGGCACGCTCGGCCTGGTCCGGGCGGGCACGCAGCAGCAGATTCGCGCATTTGGTGTGCCACTCGGTGGCGCTGCGGAAGGCCTCATCGGTCTCCAGCAGGTGCAGAGCACGCTCGGCCCACTGCGCCGCGTCCTTGAGATCCCCCAGGGTTTCGGCGACTAGAACGGCCTGCTGGTAGGCGTGCAACCGAGCGTGCGGTTGTCCGCAGTCCTGGGCGAGTTGCAACAGTTGGGCGGACGTCTGGCGGGCCAGCAGCACTTCGCCGGTGTCGGTGAACATCTCCACCAGCACGGCACCGATCTGCACGGCTGCCTCGCCGGCTTCGGGGTCGCCGCTATCGGCGGCGGAAGCGGCGCTGGTAAATGCGGAACCGGCGCTGCGGACGGCCTGTGCGTCGTCACCGGCATGGTGATGACACCGTGCCAGGTCGGTGTGCAGGGTGGCCCACCATGCCCATCCCAGCCGGTCAGCCTTTTCTCCAGGCGGGTCACCCGCTGTGAGCCCACCGGATGGCTCACACGCGTCGATGCCATACAGCAGTCGTTGAAGCTCCACGATCGCCTGGTCGACCCGCCCCAGTGCCTCGAGCGCCAGCGCGGTTGTGTGCCGTATCTCAAGCTTCACCCGTGCAGCGACGGGCAGCAGCTCCGCGCCGCCGGTCGGGTTTTTGGTCAGCTTCGTGAGCTGGTCTAGGGCCTCTTGCGGTCGGTCGGCGCAAAGAGCGCGGCGAGCTGCAGCCAGTCCGGTTTTGAGGTCGGTCAGCCGGGTCTCCTCGACGCCGCAAGTCAGGTAAGTCACCGAGGAGCCCAGCCGCTCGGCCAGCGCATTGACCACGCCCACAGACGGATTTCGTTTTCCGGCTTCCACTAGCGAGATGTAACTGTCGGACAGATCCGGCTGGGCCAGCGCCGCCTGGGACATCCCTCGTCGCAGCCGCATCTCCCGGACCCGGTCTCCAAGTCCGGGCGCAGGCTCACGCGCGGACGGATGTTCAACCACGATGGTGATCCCTTCTGATCGGCAAGCCCAGCCAAGAAACGGAGAGGAGTTCAAGCGCCGCCGCTATCCAGGAGAGCGCGGCGTGGCCGTGCCCGGAACCTAAAGGCGCGCGATCGGCCTCTCCGACCGAGCAGGCGGCCGATCCATAGTGAGCAGCGCCCAGACGGTGTGGCCGCTGTCCGGGCTACCGCTAACACCAATCTGGATGGCGAGTTCCCGCACGGCTTGCAGGCCGTGACCGTGCTCGGCGAGGGCGTCTTGTTCCTCGCCCGGCTGGGGCGAGGTGGTGACCGCCATCGGTGGGGCGGGCCGTCCGCCCAGGTCGTGTACGGCGATGCGGGCTTGACGCCCGCGGGTGATTTCAACGCCGAACCAGCCCTTCGGTTCGCCGGAGCGGGTGTGCAGCAATGCGTTGCTGCACAGTTCGGTGACGATCAGCGCTGCGTCATCGGCGCAGTCAGTGTCGGCCAGCAGCATCGCCGACCATGACCGTGCTTGGGGGACTTGATCGAGCCGCCCCGGGTAGACCCGCCGCCATGTCATGACGCCGTTGTCCTGCAGCCACTCCACTGCGTACTGGGCGCTCTTGCCGGGCGCAGTCATCGCTTCAGCGACCTCCTCCGAAGATCTCGGCCGATGCCACCTGGGCTTGTTTCGATTGGCACCGGATGGACATGGAGGGTCGACTCGCCAATGACGGTCAAGGCTTTCCCCGCTGCGATGGTGCGTGAAACATTTCAACATGGCTCTACCAACATCGGAGTTCACACTTATCGACCGATGGCCGTATTACTGAGACAACCTCCCCTCTGGCTGCCAGTTTGGATGCGGCATTTCTCGCAATCCTGCCTACCAGGCTCGCAGGTTAAGTTCCGAGTCGCCCACCAGTCAAGGTCATGTGCCGATGCAAGGCATCTGAAGTTTTGACTCCCACTCCACTGAAGTTGATCACTTCAAGGTGACTTGGTCACGTTGAAGTAGTCACCGGTGTCGGGTGTAGACCCATATACCCCAGCGAGACTGCAGAGGAGGCGGAGGCGTGGCCAGGAAAGCATGGTTGGCACGAAGAATCATGTGCTGCTGCCTCTTGGTGCTCTCGGCGGGCTGCGAAGCTGCCTCGTCGGGTTCGGGCTCAACACCGGCGACAAGACCTCAAAGCACAACGCAGGGAAATCCGTCCAAGCAGGGCGAGAAACAAGTCTTGGACGCCTACCGCGGCATGTGGTCGGTATACGTCGACGCGGCAAAGACGTCCGAGTATGAGTCGCCGAAGCTCGCACGGTATGCGGCAGGGCAGGCCCATTCCAGCCTGGTCAGCGGCCTGTATGCGAACCACGAGCGTGGCGTGGTCGTCCGAGGTACTCCGCGTTTGAGTCCTCGCGTCATCAGCCTGACACCGGTGGACCAGCCAACCCTTGCCGAGGTAAAGGACTGTGCCGACGACTCCCGCTGGAGAACCTACGACGGCTCCGGACGTCTTGTCGGTTCCAAACCGGCAGGCAAGAGACAGGTGGATGGCACGCTACGCCTCTTTAACGGAGCGTGGAAAGTGACGGAGTTGCTGGTGGAGAAGGAGGGGACGTGCTGATCATCAAGCGCGCATTTTCTCTGGCTGGACTCGCTGCGGTGGCGTGGCAGGGTTCTGCGGCTGCCGAACCCCCACCCGGTGGTGGATTCGGGAGCGTGGAGTGCGGCCAGGCCGGCCAGCCGAGTTGCGACGCTTCTGCCCGCCGCCCGGGAGCCTCTGGCCAAGCGCCTGACGGTCCGGCGCCTGGTCCTACCGGCGCGGGCAGATCGTCTGAGCAGACTCCCACGGGCTGCCCGCGGGTGGTGCCGGATCCGAACGCAGCCTGTGATCAGGCCGTTAACCGAGCCGGTGCTGGTGCGGCTCCTCCTGCACCACAGGTGGTGGCGCAGCTCGCCCGGAGCAGCTTTGTGCTGCCTGATCCGGTGATTCACGCATCGCCCAGGCCGGAACATCTGCAGCTGGTCGGTTTGCCCACTTGGTTGTGGATCGATCGCGGGATGTGGAAGCCGAAGTCGGTGACCGCGTCGGTCCCGGGGGTCTCGGTCACGGTGACCGCGAAACCCGCGCTGGTGGTGTGGTGGATGGGAGACGGCGGGAAAGCCAGATGTGACGGCCCCGGTACGCCGTACTCGGTCGGAGCCGCCCCTGCAGCGAGCTCTTCCGACTGCAGCTACACCTATTCCACATCGTCGGCTGGACAACCTGAGAACGCCTTCCTGGTGAAGTCCGCGATCACATGGACGGTCAGATGGTCCAGCGGCGGCCAAACCGGGGTCTTGGCGCCGTTGACGACAACAGCGGCGTCGGCGTTCCAGGTGGCCCAGGCGCAAAGCCTGACAACCGCCCCTCGGGAAGTGTGAGCGATGGCGGCGACGTCCTCACGGGGATTTCGTGGTTTGTCCACACGGACCACTGCCAGCCCGCCGCCGGGTCGGCGGCGGCGGAATCTGCCGTTGATGCTGTCCGGCGTGCTGCTGGTGGCCGGGTGTGCAACGGCGTTCGCGGTGATGTCGGTGAATGCCGGTGACCGCCGCGCCGTGTTGGTCGTGCGGCACGACGTCCCGGCCGGCACGGTTCTCACACCGGACGACATCGGCACGGTGCACGCCGCCGCACCGGGCTCGCTGCATCTGATCAGCGACGCGGACCAAGAGGCGGTAGCCAGGCGGGCCACGTCCGTTCCGCTCTCGGCACGAACCCTGCTGACCTGGGACATGCTGGCGCAGCGAATGTTCCCTCCCGCCGGGCAGGCGATCTTGGGCGTGGCACTCAAACCGGGCCGCGTGCCACCAGGGCTGGTCCCAGGCCTCCAGGTTCAGGCATACCAGGTCACCGACGATCAGCCGGAACAGCAGGCCGCCGGGCAGCCCGAAGCCGTTGGCGGTGAGCCGGCCCTGCCGATCACCCTGGCAACCGTCCTGACGGCCCGGCAGGCGACCAACGGCGAGGAGAGCGTGGTGGAACTCCAGTTGCCCAAAGACGACGTGCCCCAGGTTGCCGCAGCCGCCGCAGCCGACAAGGTCACGTTGGCCTTGGTCGCGGGGAGGTGAGCAAAATGCCGGTCCTGGCACTGTGCTCGATCAAAGGTTCGCCCGGTGTGACCACCACCGCGATCGCGTTGGCGGGCTCGTGGCGTCCGCGGCCCGCAACGGTGGTGGAGTGCGATGCGGCGGGAGGCGATATCGCCGCTGCGATGGGACTGCCGTCCGAGCCCGGCCTGGTGGGCTTGGCGGCTGCAGTACGCCGGAAGGTCGAAACCGGGCATCTGGACCGCCACACCCAACAGCCATCGGTGGGGCTGGAGGTCGTTCCGGCTCCGGTAGGCCCCGGGCAGGCCAGTGCAGCCATCCACGCACTGGCCGATTCCGGGCTGGTGCCCAATCTCGCAGCCGATCCACGGCTGATGGTGATCGCCGACTGCGGACGCCTTGACCCCGGCTCACCCTCCCGCAGGGTATTGGGCCAGGCGACGCGGGCCCTGGTGCTCATTCGGCCACGCGGCGAGGACTTGGCGCACCTGGCACCACAAATCCCAACACTCCAGACGATCGCTCCGTCGCTGGAACTGTTGCTCGTGGGCCCGGCCGAGTACTCCGCTAAAGAAATCACGGCCACGCTGCGGATTCCCGTCGCGGGTCATCTACCACGGGATTCTCGTTCGGCGACCATCCTGCTCAGGCAGGGGTTCACGCTGCGGGGGACGCAGCGACTGCCGCTGGTGCGATCGGCGTGCAGCGTGGCCGGGCAACTCGCCGGCCGCGTCCACGCAACCGGCCGTGAGCGGTCGGACATGGTCACCGAGGCGACGCCACTCCACCACCGGATGGTCGGCCGTCCATGACCTCCCCACCTTCGCTCATACCCGAGGGGGCTGCGGACGGGTCCGAAGCCGCGCTCATCGAATGGGTCCGCACTGAGGTCACCCGGCGACTCACCGACACCATCGACGACGCCACGGCCATGCAGCCGCACCAACGGACCGAGCGCGGCCGAACTCTGATCGCCAAGGTGCTGGACGAATACGCCACCCACACATTGCGGCAGGGCCGGCCGCCCCTGGACGTGGCCGCCGAGGGGCGGATCGCCGCCGCGGCTTTCAACAACCTGTTCGCGCTCGGCGGGTTCCAGCCGCTGCTGGAGAACCCCCAGATCGAGAACATCAACGCCAACGGCTGCGACAACGTTTGGGTCCGACTGGCTGACGGGCGCCGTCAGCCGGCCCCACCGGTGGCACGTTCCGATGACGAACTGATCGAGCTGATCCGTACGATCGCAGCCCGGGCCGGCGTCGAGGAGCGGCGATTCGACCGGGGGGCACCCCGTCTGTCTGTGCAGTTGCCCGACGGCAGCCGGTTGTTCGCAGTAATGGCGGTCACCAGCCGTCCGAGCGTGGCGATCCGCCGCCACCGCTACCTCACTGTCACCCTGGACGAGCTGGTTCGCGCCCAAACGCTCGACCGTGAGCTGGCGCAGTTCCTGCGCGCGGTGGTGCGCGCCCGCAAGAACGTGCTGATCTGCGGCGGCACCGCGATCGGCAAGACCACGCTGCTGCGGGCGCTGGCCTCGCAGATCCCGCCCACCGAGCGGCTGATCACCATCGAGGACTCACATGAACTGGCCCTCGACCAGGACCGCGATGCGCATCCCGATGTCGTGGCCCTGCAAGCCCGAGAGCCGAACGTTGAGGGCGAAGGCGAGGTTTCGCTAGCCGAGTTGGTGCGCTGGGCACTACGCATGAGCCCCGACCGCGTCATCGTCGGAGAGGTACGCGGACCCGAGGTCGTGCCGATGCTCAACGCCATGTCGCAGGGCAACGACGGCTCGATGGCGACCCTGCACGCTTCCAGCTCGCGCGGCGCGTTCACCAAACTCGCTGCCTACACGGCGCAGGCCACCGAGCGGCTTCCCACCGAGGCCACCGCCATGCTGGTGGCCGGCGCAGTCCACTTCGTTGTCTTTCTCGACACCGCATTGGACGGCACGCGGGCGGTCTCCAGCGTCCTGGAGGTCACCGGCGCCGACGGGCCCACCGTGGCGGCCAACGAGGTCTTCCGGCCGGGCCCCGACAAACGCGCCGTGCCCGGCATCGCCATCCGGGCGGACACGATGCAACAGCTCGCCGCGACCGGGTACCAGCCGAATTGGGAGAGGCCGGCATGACGGGCCATACCAGCCTGGCCGCCTTCCTGGGGGCCGCCACCGGCCTTGGAATCATCTTGACCGTCCTGGGCACGCAAAACCGCTGGCACACGGCGGGGCGCGCCAGGCCATATTTGCGTCGTTGGCGGCCGACTCAACCGTGGCGTGCCGTCGCCGCCCTGGCGTCCGCGGTGGTGGTGGCGGGGGTGACGCGGTGGCCTGTCGGTGCACTGCTGGCCGCTGCGGCCTGCTGGTGGCTTCCCCCGCTGCTGGGCCGTGACGTGGAGACCGCCAGAGACCTCGCCCGGATCGAGGCGGTCGCGTCGTGGACAGAATCGCTGCGGGACACCCTGGCCGCCGCCGCCGGATTGGAGCAGGCCATCGCTGCAACCGCCCCGGTTGCACCGGCGCCGATCGCCGAAGACCTCACCGATCTGGCGGCACGAATCGAGTCCGGTCAGCGACTCGGCAACGCCCTTCGCGCCTTCGCCGACCGGCTCACCGACCCCACTGCCGACCTTGTCGTCGCCTCCCTGATCTTGGCCGCCGAACAGCAATCCCGAGACTTGGGGCAGCTACTGGGACGGCTTGCCACCGCCGCCCGCGAACAGGCGGCGATGCGGATGCGGGTCGCCGCCGGTCGAGCACGGCTGCGGTCATCGGTTCGGATCATCGTGGTCTGCACATCCGGGGTCACCCTCGGCCTCCTTGTGTGGAGCCGCCCATACCTCGCCCCCTACGACGGTCCGGTGGGCCAGATGGTGCTGGCAATGGTCGGGGCGACCTTCGCCGCCGGGTTCGTGTGGCTGCGCCGCATCAGCCGCACCGAGCAACCGGCACGAGTCCTGGCACCCGGCATGGCCCAGCCATCGACGGACTCGGCGTCATGACTGCGGCGCTGGTGTGGGGCACGGGGGTCGGACTGGGGCTTGTCGCGATCTTCCGCGGGTTGTTTCCGCCGAAACCGACGCTGGCGGCGTTTCTGTCAGGTCTGAACCGCACTCCGGCAGCCCTCAACCCGAGGCATTCCCCACCTGTTACGCCATGTGCCGGATGGGCTGCCCGCGCCGGGCGTCCCCTGGTTCCGGTGCTCGCCGGAGTCGGGCTGCCCGGCGCGTCGATGCGAGCGGACCTGGAGATGCTGGGGCGGCCCGCCGAGCAGTTGCTGGCCGAGAAGGCGACCGCAGCGGCAGCCGGGCTGCTCCTGCCTCCAACGGCTGCGGGCATGGTTAGTGCGGCGGGCATCCCGGTCTCCTGGCAGGCGCCCCTGTGGGCTTCTTTGCTTCTTGCCACTGCCGGATTCTTCGTCCCCGACGCCGCGGCGCGCTTCGAAGCCGCGCGGTGCCGCGCACAGTTCCGTCAAGCACTCAGCGCCTTCCTCGATCTGGTCGTCATTGCGCTGGCCGGTGGTGCAGGCATCGAGGCCGCGCTGGCCTACAGCGCCTCCACCGGCACCGGCTGGCCTTTCGACCGCATCCGCCAAGCCTTGGAGACTGCCCGGCTGACCCGCCGTCCGCCCTGGTACAGCCTGGGCGAGCTGGGCAATGAACTGGGAATCAGCGAGTTGGTCGAGCTGGCCAGCAACGTGGCGCTGGCGGGGACCGAGGGCGCAAAGGTACGCGCCTCGCTGGCCACCAAAGCCGCCGCTCTGCGCACCCACCAACTCGCCGACGCCGAGGCCAAAGCCCAAGCCGCCACCGAACGGCTCAGCCTCCCCGTCGTGCTGCTGTTCGCCGGGTTCCTCATCCTCCTCGGCTATCCCGCCTTCGCCCACGTCATCACCGACTTCTGAACTCGGAAGGAAAAGCCTCATGCCCCCGAGCATCATCTTCCAGCGAGCCGTCGGCGCTCTCCATCAGCGACTGACTCAAATCCGCGACCCCCGCCGCCACGACGCGGGCTACACCACCGAAGTCGTCGTGGTGACCGCACTGCTGATCGCCCTGGGGATCGCGGCCGTCGCGGTGATCGCCGCCAAAGTCCGCGCCAAGGCCAGCGGTCTCGACCTGGGATGAGACCTGGGATGAGAGTTGGAATGCGATCCGGGATTAGGCCTGGTGTGAGATCACAGCGGAGGCCCGATACCGGGGCGGTCACCGCCGAGGTCGTCGTTGCGATCCCGCTGCTGATGCTGCTCATCCTGCTGATCATCCAGTTCGGAGTCTGGGCGCACGCTCAGCACGTTGCTCAGGCGACCGCGTCCGAGGCACTGTCTGCCGCAAGACTGGACGGTGCAAGTACCGCGGACGGAAAGCGCCGCGCCACTGAGGTCCGTCACCAGATCGGTCGCCACTCGCTCAGCGACACCACGGTCACGGTGAGGCGTACTGCCGATACCGTCCGCGTGCGCGTCACCGGCGCGGCACCGCGGGTCATCCCCTTGCCGTTCCTGAATTTGCCCGTCGACGCCTCCGCGGCCGGCCCCGTCGAACGATTCCACTCCAGGCCCCAGCCCCCCAGCGGGCAACTCGACGGGCTAAGGGCGGGCTAAGGAGGTGAACATGATGGCGGCCCAGGCCCGGCTTGATCGAGGAACGGTCGCGGTGGAACTCACCCTTTTCACGCCGCTACTGGTGCTCGTCCTGCTGTTGCTGGTCGCCGCAGCCAGGCTGGTCTCGGCACGGGAGAAGGTAAACGACGCCGCCCACCAGGCAGCTCGCTCGGCGTCCATCGTCACCTCGCCTAGGACAGCGGCGGCAGTCGCAGTCTCCACTGCCCACCGCGCGATCACGGCTGGCGGCGTGGCGTGCCAGCGTCTAGAGGTGTCGACCGACACCACCGGCTTTCATCCCGGTGGGAGCGTCACCGTCCAGCTCACCTGCACCGTCACGCTGTCCGACCTTGCGCTGCTCGCCGTTCCCGGGACACGAGCTATCAGCGCACGCTTTACCGCGCCCATCGACCGGTGGGTGGGTTGGCCATGAGACGTGACTACGGGCAGGCCACCGCTTTCGCCGTGGTGATGATCAGCGCGCTCGTCTTCGTCACCGGGCTCGTTCTGGACGGCGGGCTCGTGCTCTCGGCCAGGCTGCGCGCACTCGGCCAGGCTCAAGAGGCTGCCCGCGCCGGCGCCCGGACGATAGATCTGCTGATCTACCGGCAACGCGGGCAGGTGGTTCTCGATCAGGCCAAAGCGGCAGCGGCGGCTCGCGCCTACCTGGCCACCGCCGGTGCCACCGGCAACGTTCGGGTCGCAGCGGGCCGCGTCATCGTTACCGTGCACCGCGTCCAGCGTACGCAGATCCTCGCCGCGATCGGAATCGTCAGCATCAACGTGCGTGCCAGCGCGAGTGCACGTCCCGTCCGCGGGATCACCACGGAGATCCCGTGAAAGTCGCCGGACCGTCTCTCTGGCACCGGGCGCTGCAAAGTGGCGCAACCGTGTCGGCGTCCCTGGTTCTGCTGCTGCTCCCGCCGGCCGCCCTGAGCATCTTCATCGGATGGCCGCTCCCGCGGGCGGTACCGAACTGGGACACCATCCGAGGCGTCCTCACCCGTCCGATCGGCGACGAGCTGCTACTCAACGGCTTGGCCTGCCTGTTGTGGGGGCTGTGGGTGATGTTCGCACTCGCGCTTCTCATTGAGGTTGGGGCTGCCTTGCGTGGCCAGGCTGCACCGAACATCCCCGGCCTGAGTCCTGTCCAGACCCTCGCCGCTGGGATCGTCGGTGCCGCCACGCTCGCGCTCGTGCCTGCCGTCTCGCGGACCTTCGCCGCGCCTCAGCCTCCGCTCCCGAAGGCCGATACAGCGTCGATCACCGGTGCGCCATTAGCGACACCCGCGCGCTCGGGCCACATCGCCGTCGGCTACCCCGTCGCCAGCCCTACGGCCGATGAACCGAGCCGTGCTTCTGCCGGGGAAGCGTCCCGTCTCCAGCCATCCCCGACAGTGCGGTTCGACTTCGGCTCTGCGGAACTGTCCCCGGCTGCCGAGGCGAGCCTCACACAGACCGTTGCGCACATCCGCGACCACGCCGACCCCGCCAAGTCGATAATCCTGATCGGCCACACCGACTCCATCGGCCCACCCGACTACAACCAGCGCCTATCGGTCCGGCGAGCGGACACGGTGCGCCGCGCGCTGTCCCAAGACCTCATCGAGCACTACCAGTTCCATGTGACCGGCCAGGGCGAAGCCGCCCCCCTCGCCGACGAAACGCACTCCGACGGCACGGACAATCCCGTCGGTCGAGCACGCAACCGGTGCGTCGAGATCACCTACACTCCCCTCC
>NZ_SMKY01000293.1 GCF_004349235.1 Actinomadura darangshiensis
CGGCCTAGCCGCCGCCATCAGCATCGCCGTGGCTGCCGCCCGACTGCATCGGCGGCGTCGCCTGCAACCCGACCCCGATCACCTCGCGGTCGCCGAACCTGAACCGGCCCTGGCGCCGGCGATCCGGACCCTACGCAAAGCTCATCTCGACACCTACACCGCCGCAGGTCGGCCCCCGCCCTCCGACGTGCATCTGGTCGACTCCGACTTCACCACCCAAACCCCCAGTCACCTCACCGTCGGGATACGCGATGGGGAACAGGTCACCGTCGCCCTGCACGGACTCAGCGTGGGACTTGATGGCCCAGGTGCCACCGATACTGCCCGCGCTATCACCACCGAACTACTGGCTAGCGCCCACCGGTCCCGCATCGAACTCCTCATCCCCAGCCGCACCGCCTCCACCCTGTTCAACCTCGCCGACACCGACCTGGATGAACTCGCCGAAACTGTCCCCGGCCTGGTGGTCCTCCCTGACCTGGATATGGCACTGCGCCACCTGGAGACCGAGATCCTGCACCGCGCCCGCATGATGAGCGAACACGACGTCCCTGATGTGTCAGAGCTGCGTAACGCTGATCCCGCCGAACCACTACCGACCGTCATCCTCATCAGTGCCACGGACCACCCCCCACGCTTCATCCACGCGCTGGAAACCGTCTTGCACCTCGCCGGACGCTATGGCATCGGCGGCCTCTTCCTTGGCCCATGGCCGGCAGGTACCAGCTGCCGCATCGATACCAATGGACGGGTCCTCCACACCGAAGGCTCCTACGCCGACACCTGGGCCAACGCTCAACTCTTCCGCTTGACCGCCACCGATACCGCCGACCTGTTGCACACCATCCGCAGTGGCCACGGCGCCAAAACCCCGACTCCAGGACCGCCCGCCCAGCCCCGCGCACCAGAGTTCGACGAACATTCCGCACCTGCGCCGACCCCGCTCAAGCCGCCGCATCCGAAAAACGAACCATCCCCGCTCCCGGTGCAGCTCCGCATCTTCGGGCCGGTCAACGTCGAAATCGCCCATGTCAAAGTCACCACGGGCCTACGCCGCATATCCCGCGACCTGCTGGCATTCCTCGCCCTGCACCCTGAAGGCGCCACCCGCGAGCAGACCATCGACGCAATCTGGCCGGACCGCGACCTCGACAGCGGCAGCACCATGTTCCACACCGCGGTCAACAACACCCGCCAAACCCTCCGCAAGGCCACAAGCCTGCGTGAGCCAATGTTCATCACCCACGCCGCCGGCCGCTACCAACTGGACGCCAACCTCATCGACGTCGACCTGTGGCACTTCCTGCACACCCTCGACGCCGCATCTCACGCCAACGACGATTCCGGCCGCATCCCCGCCCTGCGCCTACTCGCCGACCTGTACACAGGCGAACTGGCCGACGACCTCACCTACGAATGGGCAGAACGCGAACGAGAACGCATCCGCCGCACCGCCATCGACGCCCTCGTCCGCCTCGCCCACATTCTCCAGGCCGACGACCCCGACGACGCGCTGACGGTCCTCGAGCAGGCCTTCGACCACGACCCCACCTCCGAAGCCCTCGCCAGCGACCTCATGCGCCTGCAAGCCCGCCTTGGTCACCTCGATGCCGTCCGACGAACCCACCGGCTTCTGGCCTACCGACTCAACGACCTCGACATCGACCCCTCGCCAGAGACCGACCAGCTCGTCGCCAACCTCCTACACCAAGGCAAGCGGCCACCCGCCACCCAACTTCCATGATCGCCGCGCCGGCAAATCAGGCGCAGGGCCCCCTTTGGCAGGCGGGCATAGTTGGTGGGATATGGCCACCCCGACAGGCCAACCCGAGTGGACGTGGAGCCGAAATCAAGTGCGCCGCACCCCGATGTTTCCAAGACGCGGGGGCCCAGATTAAGGGACGACGTACGCACCGGCTGTGCCACCGAGCACGAGGCGCTCTTTTGCAGGGCGCCTGCACAGCACGCGAGACCCGCTGTACTAGTTACCGCTTGATCTCCTGCTGGACCCGGTCAGACCTACCCTCACCACGTCTGTCTTGGCGCGCTGGCCATGATGGCCGTGATGACCGATTGATGACCTGCTCTTCCTAACATCGACTGCATGTGCTCACAGGGGTGCGCGGCTCCCGATCATGTCACCCGCATCTCTGCCCGCCACCTCCACAGGAAGCTCAACGTGACCGACTGGACTGACAAAAGCCTAGTCAGCGAGACCCAGACCGTCCTTGAGATAGTGTCCGGGAAATGGACGCTCCACGTGCTCGCCGCCCTGGTAGACGGCCCCCGCCGACACAACGACCTCCGCCGCCATCTTGGTGACGGAATCCGCCCCAAGGTCTTCGATGAAACACTTCGACGCCTAACAGCATTGGAGCTCATCGAGCGTCATGCCACCCGGAAACAGGATCTCCCAGCGGTCTACTACGGGCTCACACCACTAGCACGGGACCTCATGTCCCAGATGACAGTCGTGGCCGACTGGACCGACCAGAATCGCCCCACCATCAAACCCTGGCGAGACCGCGGCAGGTAGCTCAACTCTATGATTAAAGTCTATTAGGGAGTCGACCGTGTGTTCAGGCACGCATATGCCTCCCCGTGACTACGGAATCTGTGTTATAGGGTCGCGCAGATCTGTGGCACAATCGCCGCCAAAGTCTGGCCAAATCACATCTGGATGGAGATGCTCGAACAACACGATGGCCGCCAATTGGAAAGCAGGTTCTAGCCGGTGCCGGTAGAGTTCGATCCCTACAGCGACGTGTTCCGCGTTGACCCCTATCCGACCTACGCCAAGCTGCAGCAGGAGGCACCGGTCTATCGCAACGCCAAGCTTGGATTCTGGGCCATCTCCAGATACCGGGACGTGACCGCAGCGCTGCGCGACCCGACTCGGTTCTCCAGCATCAACGGACCGTTGCTGGATCCGGCGATGTGGGGCCCGGGCGCGCACAAAGTCTTGTCGTTCTCGGCAATGGACGCACCTCGCCACACTGTGATGCGAGCTCTTGCGGCACCGGTCTTCGGCCCGGCCAAGGTGGCCACCTTGGAACCCGAGATCACGCGAATCACCCGATCGCACTTGGCGCCTGCCCTGGAACGCGGCAGCTTCGACTTCGTCACAGACCTGGCCGCCAAGGTGCCCATGGACGTGATCTCCGAACTGCTCGGTGTTCCGCCCGGAGAGCGCGAGAGAACACGTGAGTTGGCGAACCTGGCCGCTGACCGGCCGCTGGGCTCCCGCGACGTACCCCCAGAGGGTGCCGCAGCGCTAATGGAACTGGTGGAGTACCTGCGCGGCCTGATCGATGAGCGGCAGCGCCGACCCCGCGAGGATCTGACCTCGGCTTTGATCGCTGCCAGAATTGAGGGGCGTCCCCTCACCGAGGAGGAGGTCACCGCTTGCCTGGTGCTGTTGATCGCCGCAGGCAACGAGACCACCACCCGGCTACTCGCGGCCGCCTGGTACTGGGCGTGGCGCAATCCTGATCAGCGAGCAGTCGCCTTCTCCCACCGCACCGACGATTGGATCTCCGAGACGCTGCGCTACGACGGCCCCGTGCAGTACGTCCTGCGGACGACGACACAGGAGATGGAGGTTGCCGATACAGCGATGCCTCAGGGCGCACGGGTGATGCTCCTACTCGCGGCCGCCAACCGCGACCCGGATGCGTTCACCGCCCCGGATCGCTATGACCTGACTCGCGATACACGCCGCGCCATCGCCTTCGGCCTTGGCCCGCACTTCTGCCTGGGCGCACCGTTGGCCCGGCTGGAGGCCAGGGTGGTGCTTGGCGAATTGGCTGCCCAGGTCCGCGACTACGACATCGACGCCGGCCGGGCCCAGCCGGTGTTCACGACGAACACCCGTGGCTTCTCCAGCCTGCCGACGACGGTCAAGCTCCGCTGAATTGCTATCCGTCTTTCCGCCCGACACCAACCCACCAGGTGCCCAGACCTGATTCGACCTTGTCGCTGGCCAGGTCGGGACGCCAGTCGGGCGCGTCAACCAGCCGTCCAGGCTCCACCAAGGTAAGCCCGTCAAAGAAGCGTGCGATCGTGGCGTGGTCGCGCGGGTGTATCCCGGACCGACCCTCGCCCCACGCGTCCTTGGCTGTGCGGGCGAGGTGCTGGTCGACGGTGGATGGAATCGTGCTATGGGAGATGACAAGATAACCGCCGGGCGGTAGGGCCTGAGAGTAGGCCGTCACGATCGCCCGTGGGTCATCTTCGTCGGGAACAAAATGCATGACGGCGGCAACCAGAATGGCCAGCGGTTGACCGACGTCGATGAGCCGTCTCGTTGTCGGGTGCTCCAAGATGTCCTGGGGATGGCGGACGTCGGCTTGGATGAGGTCGACGTTGTCGTCGGTCGCCAGGAGCGCACGACCGTAGGCGCACACGATTGGGTCATGATCGACGTACAAGACGCGGGCGTCGGGTCCGACCCGACGCGCGACCTCATGGACGTTCTCCATGGTCGGCAACCCGGTCCCCACGTCGATGAACTGACGGATCCCAGCCTCTTTGGCCAGGTACCGTACGGCGCGGATGACGAAAGCGCGGTTCACTCGAGCGACCTGCACCGTGGGCGGGTAAGCCTGAGCCATGATCGTGGCGGCCTCCCGGTCCACGGCGAAGTTGTCCTTACCGCCAAGCAAACAGTCATAAATGCGGGCCGGGCTCGGTACGGTGGTGTCGATGCCGCCGACCTGACGCTGTGCTTCGGAGGCCAGCCAGACCGGGCGAGGCTTCCAAGAGGTGCTAGGGCGGTTTTCCGTGATCTGCGCGGCGACGCCCTCCAGCCAGCCTCCGGGTCTGGCATCCGATCCCAGCAATGCGATCCCATCACGGTAGGTACGCAACGCCTCACCCTTCCGGCCCGCACTGTTATGGGCAAGCATGAGTAGCCCGCGCAGGTGCTCGTTGAAGGGATCTTCAAACAGCCATCGGGCAGCCAGGGTAACGACTTCCCGAAAGTCGTTCACCTGCAGCAGCGCTTCGGCTAGTTCCTCCCGGGCATCTTGCAATTCGCCGAGCAGACTTTGCCGTTGTGGTTCCATCCCGACGGCTTGCGGCAGATCTCCGAGCGGCGGAGTGCCCCACAGGCTCAAAGCATGTTGGTATAGCGCCACAGCGTTCTGCGGAGCGGTGTCGCGAACGGCTCGGGCTTCATCAGTCAACCGCCGGAACTCGATCAAGTCAAAGAAGTCGGTCTCGACCAGGTGGAGACGGTAGCCGCCCTCCTCGGTGCGGAGTCTACCTTTTGGCAAAAGCTGGCGTGCGTTGTAGACCGCTTGTTTGAGGCCCTTGGTCGGGTCCCCTCCGCTCTGCTCCCAGAGTTGCTCGATGAGCACGGAAGTCGACACCACGGAGCCAGACCCGATGGCCAGGGCACAAAGCAGTTCCCGGACCTGCCCACGAGACATGACGATCGAAGTACCAGCGTCGTCCTTAACCACCAACCGATGCCCGAGAATTCGTAGCTCCACCGATCCTTGATCTCCTCTCAACTAAAACCGCGCCAACCTCATCAACTGCGAATTCGCCGCCTAACTGAGGCTACGCTCGATCACTGTGGCGTCTGCTCGAAAGAACAGCTTGGACGGAACTTGCTGGAGCCCGAGCCCGGCGTAGAACTCTTGGGCGTCGGGATTGTCGCTGTCAGTGGTCCATTCGACACGGCTGCACCGGTTCTTGGCGGCGACCTCGAACACGGCTTGCATGAGCAAGGTGCCGACTCCGGAGCGCCAGCGTGAGCGGGTCACGTACAGCTCTTTGAGATACAAACTGCGAGTGAGGCCAACCGCTGGCCACAGGAAGGACCAGGACGCGATTCCTACCAGGTCGTCGCCGTCGACAGCAACAAGCGCGTACGCCATTGGAGGGTCCCCGAACAGAGCCTGACGCAACTGCTCGGCGCGCTCTGCCGATTTCCCGTCGGTGGCGCCGCCGTAGAACTGGTCCATCTCATTCAACAGCGTGAGCATCGCGGGGATATGCCGAGGGGTCGCTGCGGCCACGGTCACTGTCACGTGGGGTGCCTCCTGGTCTCGGGGGTCGTCGTCAGTAGCTCCTGAAGCTGCCGCGCAGCGGGTAGCCGGCGTTGGGACTCGCTGATGGTGTCTAGGACTTCGCTTCCGCGCAGGCTGATGATGCCTTCCCGCTGCACTTCACTAAGAGGTTCAAGCGCGGCAACAGCGCATGCCAAAGCCTCGGTGATCGCGCCGTCCCTGGTGAGGCACAGGGTGTGGTCGAGATGGATAAGGGTGCGGTCGGTGAAATCGTTGGCCGGACACAAAGCCAGCGCCCGCTGCTGCGCGGTCCACGCCGCGCCGGTATCACCCAGATAGGTCAGAGCGTTGCCTTCATGGAAGCGCAGTTGCGCTTCGCTGTAACCAAACGCAGAGCTGTTGATCGCCTCGTTCGGGAGGCCTCCGAGAATGTCCTCCGCGCGGTGGAGCGCGGACCGGCATGCCTCACCGTGCTTGGGCCCGAGCGCGGCGTGGGCACGGGCCTCCAACGCCACCGCCAGAACAGCACCGACAGACGACTCGGCCATCCTCTGCGCGTCCTGCGCCACGGCCACAGCCTGGATGAGGTTGCCGGTATAGAAGTGCCCGTATGCCTCCTGCGCCAGGACCCACGACCGAGTCGGCGAGTCCTCCGCTTCCCCCGCGGCGATGCGTGCAGTCCGGGCCCAACACCGAAACGCAGGCTGTTCGCCCAATTTGATGAGGGTCAGGCACATCAGCCCCGACATCTGCGCAGTGATCCTGGTCAACCGGCGCAATGTCGAGACCGAGCGATAGCGCTCCAGCCCGGCCCGTAGTTCCTCCAGATCGTCTTCCAGATCCGTCGCTACTCGTGCCGGCGGCTGCTCACGGGCGGCTAAGCCATAGCGCAGGGCCGTCTCTTCCCAGCTTTCCAAGGCCGCCGCTGACATGGCCCCGGAGGAGAGCATGTCGTTGAGATCTCGGCGGAGTTCATCACGCCCGCGATGCGCAACAGCTTCCTGGACCGCAAGCTCTTCGTCACCGAAGAGCTGATCCTCGCTCGTCATCAGGGCCCGGCAGTACAGACGCCGGTAGTCCCCCTTTGGGCTGTACCTTCCGTTCTCCCAATCCTTGATCATGGACGCAAGGCTTGGCACCCCCGGCAGCCGCTGCCGGTTCCGGTGAGTGGCCGCATCGCGAAGCCGACGCGCCATCTCCGCCCGGGACCAGTGACCACCACCTTGGGTCTTCTGCGCTTCGCGGGCCGCACGCAACCGCGCACCGATGCGGACGCTGTCGGCGGACATGCATGCACCTCCCACCGGACCGTGAGGGGGAGGAATTCCTCCCATGGGCCCTGCCCATCCTCCCCTTTTTTCTTGGTGTCCGCACTCATTTGACTGGAGGCGCAAGATTCTCCGCCGAATGAGAAGAGTGCGCGACAGTGTTCCTTGCCGACCCTCCTGTCCCCTCGGGGTGTGCTTCCCCCGAGGAGGCCCCGACCTTGGCAGTGTGGAACCTCGGTGTTCGTCTCGAAGGCAATAGCTGGGCATACGAGCTCGTTGGCAACGGGGACGACAGCGTGTTGCGGCTTCTGGCGCCGACCTCCGACATCGCCCCTGACCGGACCGTGGAGGTCGTGATCCTGGCCCGTGTGCTTTGGCATGGCCACGGTGACGGGTCTCCAACCCGTCCGCGCCGAGGCCGGACGGGCGCTGCCTCCAGATGGCAAGCGAGATGGCATGACCAGCCGAACCGTCCATTTGCCTGCAACAGCGTGGAGACCGCTCCACACCGGGTCTCCGCCGCCGCATTTACTCCCGTCTTCCCCGCCAGGGAGATCACGATGACCGCCAAATCTCACGCCCACGCTGTCACTGACGCGGAGGCCAAAGCTGAGCTAAAGAAGGAATACCCCGGCTGGAACATCATCTGCTCCGCTCAGGACCGCTGGTGGGCCCAGCGCTTCCCGGTTCCCCGCGAGCTGCTCAACAAGCCGAACATGCTCGACGCCAACAGCGCTGTGGGTCTGCGCGCAAAGCTGGCGGAGGCGACGGCGTGACTGGAGACAACGGCCTCAGCTTGGACGGACGGGCTTCAACAGCCCGTGTCTATAACTACCTGCTCGGCGGCAAGGACAACTTCGCCGTCGACCGCGAGGCGGCCGAGAAGATCATCCGGTCAGCGCCAGATGCGCCTGACGTGGCGCGGGAAAACCTGCGATTCGCCGGCCGTGCAGCCTCCTGGGCCGTCGCCACGCACGGGATCAAGCGGGTGGTCGACATCGGAGTCGGAATCTCCTATGGCGTCCCCATTCCCTCAGTGGAGACGTGCGTCAAGCAGGCCGACCCCGCCGCGAAAGTTATCGGGTTCGACCCCGACGAGGTGGTACTGGCCCACGCGCGGGCCTACCGCCCCGGATATGGAGGGGTTCTGCACGGCGACGTCACAGACCTGGACGGCATCTTCAACCATCCCGCCGCCGATCTCATCGACACGACCAAACCGATAGTGGTCGTCCTGGCCGCCGTCCTGCACTTCATCAAGGACGCCACTGCCGTCATGGACGAGCTGTCGGAACGCCTGGCAGCCGGCAGCGTCGTCGTGCTCTCCCACGCGACCTCGACCGACACCAGCCAAGGCCGGGTTGCTGGCATGACCAAGGCATACAAGAAGGCGTCCAGCCAGATCATCTTCCGACCCGAAGAGGAGATCCGGGCGCTCGCGCACGGGTGGGACATCGTCACCCCACCCGACCTGGTCGACGTACAACGGTGGTCACCGGACGGCAGCTACAACGGCCCATCACATGAGACGGTCCGCGTCGTCGGAATGGCCGCCGTGCTGCCCGACCACCGACCGGAGCAGAACCACACGGCGGGGGCCGTCCAATGAGCGGCCGCGACATGGCGTTCGGCTCGCGCGCCGAGCGCGACCTGGCGGTCTACGACCACTCCCGGCCTGCGATGGCGCGGCTGTGGGCGCTGTGGGGCGGTTGGAAGGATTTCAACCCGGCCGATCGTGCCCTGGGCGATGAGGTCATGGAGCGGTTCCCGCAGATCACCTCGATCGCCCGGCACCGGCTGGCGTTCCGCAGCCGGGTAGTACGTGCCCTGGCCGGTGAGGGCGGTGTCGACCAGTTCCTGGTCGCCGGGATCGACATGCCGACGCACGACGAGGTCAACGCCATCGCCCGGTCGGTCAACCCGCGCGCCCGTGTGGTGTACGCCGACGCCGACGTTCTAATGATGACTTACGCCGAGGCCTTGTTCGGCAGCGAGTCCACGAGCACCTGCGGTTTCGTCAGGGCGGGACTGGAGGATCCTCGCGCGGTGCTGGATAGCGCTGCAGGGACCTTGGACTTCGATCGGCCGGTCGCTGTCGTGCTGATCAACAGCCTTGACGTCTTGGATGATCCCCAGGCCGTCGCGGCCCTGTCTGCCTTCCGGGCCGTACTGTCGGCCGGCAGCTACATCGCGTTCTGCCACCTGACCGCCGAGCACGACCGTGGCCTGGCCGTGCTCGGCAGCATGTGCGCCGGCATCAGCCCCGGCCCGCCACGCGTCCGCACCCCGGAAGCCCTGGAGAGGTTCTGCACCGAGATGGTGGTGATCCCGCCGGGGCTGGTGTCAGCGCCCGCGTGGCGTCCAGACCCAGGCCCTTGGCCGGTCCCCACCGGGGTGGATCTGTGGTGCGGCGTCGGCCGGATCTACGGCCCGCGAACCGAGCGGGGCCCGCGGTGACGCCGTTCCTCGACATGGGCCGCCGCATCGCCGAGGTGTGGCGCGCATCGACAGCCGCCCCCGTGTCCCCCTTCCCGTTCGCCAAGGTGATCATGACAACTACCGTTCCCTCGTCCGCGCCTGCGGCGCCGTCCGCGCAGCCTCCAGGAGATCCCCGCCATCAGGCCCCGGCTGGGTCCGGTTCGGTTCCGGCACGGCGGTGGCTGTGGTGGGGCGGCACCGTGTCCACCTGCACGTTGCTGCTGCACGCCGTCGCCGCGCCCCTCATATACCCGGTTGCGGGGGCGTTGGGTCTGGTGGCGGTGTTCGCGGCCACGTGCTCGGCGGTGCTGGTGCTGATGGTTCTGGCGCTGCTGTGGCAGCGTGACCGCGATGTCCGCGCCCTCCTGTGTAAGAGGGACCAGGCGCTGGTGTCGGCCCGTGACCGGTTGAATGTGCTGGAGACCGAACTGAGGCGCGCCGCTCAGGGTGAGCAGCGCGCCGCGCTGCTGGCCCGGCAGTTCCGGCAGCAGTCGAACGAACAGGCGGTTCTGCACGCCTCCGGAGCGGAGGCCATTCGGCAGGCCCTGGTCTTCCTCGCCGAGCAGCAGGTGTCCGCAACGGCCGGGGGCGCGCCGGTTCCTGCGTTCGTCCTGCCTGAAGACATGGCCGACCCTGACACCGCCGAGTTGGTGGAGGACCTGGTGGCCGAGATGCTCGCGCTGGTGCGGCGGGAGACGGGCCGGCGGGAGACGGTGCGGCTGGTGGTGGTGGCGCTGGCCCGGCGGCTGCAGGCGTCGGCGCTGGAGATCTACGGCCAAGCGGTCCAGATGCCGCCGCAGGTTCAGCAGGACCCGGATCTGCTGGAGGCGAGTCTGCATGTTCAGCATGCCGCGATGCAGCAGGCGCGGCGTGCGCAGAGCGTGGTGACGCTGGCCGGGGAGTGGCCGGGCCAGCAGTGGCAGGACGACGTGCCGCTGGTGGATGTGGTCCGCTCGGCTGCGGGCCGGATCACCAGTTACCAGCGGGTCCAGGTCAGCGGGAACCAGGAGATCGCGCTCACCGCCGCGGTGGTCGAACCGGTGATCCACACAATGGCCGAGCTTTTGGCCAATGCCGCACAGTCCTCTCCGGCGACCACAGCGGTGCAGGTGCAGGTCCGTGAAGTTCAGCGCGGCGCCGTGATCGAGGTCGACGATGCCGGGCTGGGACTGCGTGACCACGAACTGAGCGAGGCCCGCGAGATCGCCAGCGGGCGGCGCCCGGTGGCGCTGGAGGAGATGGGGGCGGTGCCCCAGACGGGGTTGCCGGTGGTCGGCCAGTACGCCCGGCGGCACGGCCTGGGCGTGGACCTGTCCGAATCGCCCTACGGCGGGATCCGCGCCGTGGTGTTGATCCCGGGAGATCTGCTGACCACTGTGCCCTTGCCCGCCTACCC
>NZ_SMKY01000294.1 GCF_004349235.1 Actinomadura darangshiensis
CCGGCCTGGTCACCGGCCTGGTCACCGGCCTGGTCACCGGCCTGGTCGCCTTCGGGGGTGTCGTCGGGATTGATGGCGAGCATGGCCCAGTCGTAGGAGCGGACGCCCTTGGTTCCGGTGCCGGTGCGCATGCGCTGCCATCCGCCGTCGCCGATCAGCCGGACGGCTTTGCGGGCGGTGGTGGTGCGCGGGCCGAGGGTGACGGTGTGGTCGTGTTTGACGGCCATCACATACCCCATGCCCAGGCTGCGGACGGTGCGGCGCAGGTCGCGGCCGCCGTACACCTCGTCACCGGCCACGCAGGCGGCGCCGATCCCGCGGTGGCAGGCGTGGGCGAGCATGGTGGCGGCCAGTTGCGACTTGGTCGCGAACTCGACCTCGTCGGGGACACCGGCCAGCTCGCGGCGTTCCTCATCGGCCGCCCAGTCTCCGGGCAGGTACAGGCGGCGGTCGATGATCGTGTGGCCCCGCGCGGTGGCCAGGGTGAGGTTCACCGTCACCTGGCACAACGCGACCCCGCCCAGGCTGCCCGAATACTGGCGGGCCGCGCCGACACAGTCGGTGGAGGACTTGGCGTCCCCGGTCTCGTCCACGATGAACACCGCGTCCCCGCCGGCGTGCCCGCTGTCATCGAGGTCGGTCAGGTGCCCGGCGGCCCAGGCCGCGGTCTCGTCCAGGACCTGGCGCTCGTCCCATTTCGCCCTCGACAGCAGGTGCTGCAGCCGGTGCGGGCCGGTGTGCCCGAGCGCTTCGCCGAGCGTCCAGCAGTTGTGGTCCTCCAGTTCCATCAGCAGGCCCAGTACGAAGTCGCGGACCAGCCGCCGCGGCTCGCACCTGCGGAAACAACCCGCGATCCGGGCCATCACCGCATCCAGGAAACCGGCCCGCCGCTCATCATCGGCATGCGCTATCGTGCCCCCGACGGCCGTCGGGGTTTCTGTTTTCGTCACACAAAACAACGATCCGGGCGGCCGTCCCGCATGTCCGGGACTCCACCCGATCGTGATCACCCCCAGCTGCCCCGCCGACCAGCAGCGACATACCCGAAGTCACGATCTACAGCTGCCGTAACAGAGCGTGATTCCCACCGAACGGTCCTACAAGTACACCCAGAAGCGGGACGCCATCGATCCACTCGGTCGCCCGCCCAAGGAGGTCAAGGAACGGTACGCCTCGGTCATCGCCCAGGTTGCCCTGCGCACGCTGCACCACATCTTCGCCGTCAACGTTCCCGACGTCGTCGGGGCCGCCACCTTCGGCGGCTTTGCCCAGGCCAAGGACAAGGCCACCGGCCAGCCAATCAGGCCCTATCTGATCAGCGTCAGCGCGACCAGAGAAGCCTTCGGTGAACTGGTCCTGGCCGAACTGGATCCTGTCGCCTGCGTGAAGCAGAAACTGGGTGCGCTCGTCTCCCCGCACCCGTACGACCTGGAGGCCGTCAAGCCCATGGTCGATTTCGAGAACCTGCTCAAGCAATTCGCATTCGTCGAAGGCATGGACGCGGCTGCCGGGCTGGACAGCCGCCCCGACCTGATCGACATGACACCAGCCGAGTTCGAGCACCTGGTACGACAACTCTTCGAGGCCATGGGCATGAAGTCATGGGTCACCCAGGCGTCCAAGGACGACGGCGTCGATGGCGTTGCCACCAATGAGGACCCCATCTTCGGCGGACTGTGCATCATCCAAGCCAAGCGTTACCGGAAGGCAGTCGGCGTCGACGCCATCCGCGAACTCGCGGGGACGATGGAGGACAAGCACGCCACCAAGGGCATCATGGTGACCACCTCGTGGGTGACCAAGGGCGGGCACGAGCACGCCAACCGTCACGGCCGAATGCAGGTCATCGAACACGAAGAGTTGAAGTACCTACTCAAGGAACACCTCGGGCTCGACGTGCTCATCAGCCTTCCCAAGCCACCCCCGAAGGGCCGCAAGTGAAAGGCGCTCCGCACTTCCCGGGGACGTTAAGGGTGAAGCCTGTCAAAGCCACCCGAAGCTTTCGGCCAGCGACCGCATCACATGCCGCCACACCGGCAACTCGCTGCCGTCGTGGGGCCGCAGGCCGGGCATGATATCCGTCGGTTCCCTGATCGCGTCGGCTATCGCGTGCGCACGCCGGCAGGCCCGGCCCACACCCAAACGTGTAAGGCGGTGCAATCGTTGTGGCTGCCAGCATCGGATATCCGACCGCGACCATCAGCCAGGGTGTTGGCGTCAACGGCGCCGAGAACTGACCTGGGATCACGCAAGCTCACGGTACGCAGAGCTTTGGCGGGAGCCGTCCGCGCGACACGGCCTGGCGGCTGGATCGCCTACCTAATCAGCCTCGGTGCTGGTCTAGGAGCCGCGGGTGACTACAATCTGAGACAGGGCGCTCCCGACAACGAGAGCCGCCTGAGGGCGGAATGTCAGCCCCTCAGGAAAACGATCAGCAGCGCGCCGGCCGCCCCGACCGCGGTCGCGATCCGCGGGTGGACCGTTCTACTTGTCTAGCTGCGGGCGATGATTCTGTTGAGCAGGCCGATCGACACCGCCAAGGCTCCACAGCCCGCAAGGGCCGCTTGGGCGAGGTCGTGCTGGGCGAGGAAGGTGAGGCAGCCGGCAGTTGCTCCGGCCAGGAGCGCGATCGTGAAGATCAACGCGGCACGGAGGGTGAGTAGGGCCGGCGGGTTGAGGTCGGGCACGGGATCTCTCTCTCGCTGAGCAGACGTCTTTGCTCAGCTTTAGTCTTCGTCTTCCGGTGATCCCTCGCCCCGGAGCGCTCGGGGATCCATGCGTTTTCTGCGTGAGGGGCGTGGGGTGGAACGCGGGTGGCGACTATAGGCAGGTTCGAGGGCGGCTCGCCGATGGTGACGGGCCGCCGCCCTGTCGAAAGGACTACATGGACGAGCGCCCCCGATCACCCGCTCGGGCTGGGCCGACTACATCTGAGGAGCCCTCGCTCGACGAACTGGAATTCGCAGAAGGACTTGACGATCTTCTGCGCCTCCCCGCGGACGCCCGGCTCGCCGATGCGATGCAGGTAGAAGCGCGGCTCGCCGCAGAGATACGGACAAATGGGTTCTCCGGGCAGGCCTGGGCCATCATCGAGGACACCCTGATCGATTATGGGTACCAGGTGATGACCCTGCTGCTGAGAACCGGTCTCATTTTCGCCCGGTGCGCGGAGAACGGCCTGTTCCTCCCGGCCCAGCACATCTCGCCGGATGAACAAGGTGATCTGGCGCAGGAGACGGTCGTTGCCGCGTTGGGCGCGTTCCAAGACAGCTTCGCCAGGGGCAAAGGCTGGGATCCGGCAGGGCACGCAGGTTTGCGCACGTTCTTCCGCCGCGGGCTGCTTCTCCAGTTCGCCAACGTTTGGCGTAAGCGGATACGAGCCGCCCCACCCGCTGATGGGCCGAGGCTTGACGAGCTGACCGAAGTGCCCCATCCAGGGCCAGGGCCATTGGAGGTGTGCGAGCAGCGTGATCTCCTCCGTCGCGAACTCGCCGACATCAGCAGCGAGCGGACCCGGGTTGCCCTGGTCCTGACCGCCGACGGGTACGAGCAGGAGGAGATCGCCGAGATCCTCGGCGTCACCGCGCGGTCGGTGGAGGGCTACCTCAGGCGTCACCGTGAGCGAACACGCCAGAAATCGCAGGAGGAGGGCAGGTGACCATGGCCGGAAACCCCACCAGGGCCAGCGAGCCGACGCGCGCGACCGCTCCCCTGACCGGATCGCCGATGCTGCCGGCTGAGCAGGTGGCCCTGCTAGTCGAGGAGTCGTCACTGGGAACAACCGGGGCGCGGCAGCTTCGTGATCGCACCCCTCCGCGAATCAAGGAAGTGATCAAGGCCCGGGCATACATCACCGGTACCAACCCTGATTGGTGGGACAACCACTGCGGCAACCCCGAGGCCCTGGTCGCCAAGGCCGAAGAGGTGGCACCGGAGCGCTGGGCAGTTGCACTGACCCTGCTTCGCCTCGCCGCGCAACTCGGCCACCGCGAAGCAGCGGCGGCGATCAAGGGCGAGGACGGGGCCGTGTCAGACGTGGCCGAGACTGTCACGCCCAGCCAGCACCAGACCCCGCGTGATTTCGCTGATTTTCACCGCGAGCACGTAGACACCCTGACCGACGTGCTGCGCAGCGAGACCGGATTGTCGGAGCAGGACGCTCGCTTGGTCATGGTCCACTCCATGACCTGCGCCTTCGACGAGTGGGAAGAACTGCGCACACGTGAGCGCCCCGAAGACCTAGTACTCGGCCGCGCCCTACAGCACTGCCGCAGCGCCAGAGGAGGCCGTGCACCGCACCAGAGCGAAGAATCCCCGAGCACCCGCGATACTGGACTGCGCATGACCGGCGCCCTGACCGTAGCCGCGGCCCCGGTCCGCGCTGGGGCGGGCGATTGCACAGCGATCGAGTCCCGGGACGCCGACCACGCGGTCACGCTGCTGTACGCCTCGCAGTATCGATCCCTGGTGCGCTTGGCCGCCATGCTCGTGCGGGACGCCGGGACGGCCGAAGAGGTCGTCCAGGATGCCTTCGTCGCGATGCACGGCGGCTGGCGCCGCTTGCGCAGCACTGACAAGGCTCTGTTGTACCTGCGCCAGTCCGTGGTGAACCGGTCGCGGTCGGTACTCCGGCACCGCGCCGTCGAGAAGTACGCCCCCAAGGGGAGGCCGGACGTGCCGAGCGCGGAGGCCAGGTCCATTGGGGAGTTGGAACGCTCGGCGGTCATCGACGCGCTGTCCCGGCTTCCGGCCCGCCAACGGGAGGCACTCGTCCTGCGCTACTACGCCGACCTCTCCACTGGCGAGATCGCGGGCGCGATGGGAATCAGCCCAGGCGCAGTGAAGGTCCACACCGCACGGGGAATGGCAGCCCTGCGTTCAGTCCTTGAGCGTTTTGAATGAACAACGACTCAATGCGCCGACTCACGTTCTGTCTGGCCCGACCATCCGAACACTGTTCGAAAGCGACAATGCTGACCCCATCGAACCACCGGTACGCCACGACGCCCGACCTGCTGCGCCGCGACTTCACCACCAACGCGGCAGGCCACAGATAGGCCGGAGATATCACCTCAAGGGGATCCGGCCAGACGGGGTGACCTTCGCGTGTACAGGCCAGCCATCGAGGAGGCCTCTGCTGGATGGGGAAGACGGCCGACAACCTCGAAAGCGCGCCGGAGCCGGGCGTCAACCACAACCGCTAGAAGCGCGTCTAACCAGCGCAAAGACCACTCCGCCCTCCAGGGGCCTGCGCTGAGCAAGGTAGGCGATGACCGTTCACTCCGGCCACGAACAGACGATCTGGGAAGGCGAGTCCCGCAACGTCACCGCCCGCGCCACCGGTGGCCGGTTCACCTTGCACTACCGGCTCACCACCCACTACCTGTACTTCGAAACCGGCGGGATCGGCCTCACCAAGCAAGAACAAGTCCCGCTCATCAGCGTGCAGGACGTCGATGTATCCCAGACACTGCTGCAAAAGCGGCAGCGAATCGGGAACGTGCTCGTCCACATCGTCCGTGCCAACGGGCAGCGCGAGACCGCGGTCCTCGACTCGATCCTGGAACCGTCGCAGGTACGCGACCTGATCAACCACACCGTCCACCAGGTTCGCATCGCGGCCCACCAACGGCAGATCGACGAAGCCCGCGACCTCGGCACCCACCGCTACGAGCACACCGGCCAGATTCCGCAGACACTCGGAGGCCACCCTCAACTGGCAGCGGCAGCAGGACAACTCCAACCGGGGCCACCCGTACAGCAACCCAATAGCCTCCAGGCCACCCCGGCCGTCCAGGCCACCACGCCCGAACAGGTCATGGCACTCCTCAGACAACTCGGCGAACTCCGCGACGCCGGCGTCGTCTCCCCCGAAGAATTCGAGGCCAAGAAAAAGGACCTCCTGGACCGGCTCTGACCCACGCCTACTCAGAGCCGCCTGCGAGGACGCACTACGATCACCACACCCATGTCGGCTCGTTGTCTGCTCGGCGGTTCCGAAACGGATCGGCACCACGCGACAGAGGGTGGCACGGATATGCCCCTGGATGCGGACAGAGCGGTACAGTCCGACACTGAGAGCACTGTTCTGATACGAGAGCAGTAGACTTTTAATCCGTAGGCTGTGGGTTCGAGTCCCACGCGACCCACCACCCTGACCAGGGAGAACATGTATCAGTGGGCATGTGGATGATCACGCCTGGGGCCGACCTGAGACCGCCCTGGGGCCCACCCCACCGCACCTCCCAGCGCCTCACCTTCTACCACCCTCGGGCCGAATACAGGCATGCCTGTGGCCTCGCACCACCCGAATCGGGACCGGCGCGCCAGCGCTAGGTGACTAGTCCTTTCGCAACTCGCCAGCCGGGAATAGGGAGCGGAAGCTCACGATCACGCCGCCACGGCCGCGGGACGCGGACGGACACGGCCCGGTAGCCGCACCCGGGTGCGCGACCGCACCGATTCGGGGCGCTCGCTGGACGACCGGCGCCGCACCAGACCCGCCCGGGTGCCACTCGCCCCCAACGGCCCCGGCGCGCCGGGGCCCGGCCGCGGCGGCGGGCGCTGCCCGGCACCACGCCTGCGGCTTGCAGCAGGTACGCGGCGGTCTTCTCCGCGGCGGTGTGCGCGACCTCGGGTAGGACGGAGGTGTAGGTGCCGGCGGTCAGCACGATGCTGGAATGCCCGAGCATCTCCTGTACCACCTTCAGCTGCACCCCGGCCACGAGCGCCAAAGTGGCGGCTCCGTGGCGCAGGTCGTGGAGCCGGATCGGCGGCACATCGTGCTCGGCGATCAGCTGCTGGAACACGTGGGTGAGCCAGCCCGGCGCAACCGGGTCACCGTTGAGGTTGGTGAACACATATCCGCTGTAGCGGTACCCCTCGCCATAGGCGGCCGCCTCCGCCCGCCGCCGCGAGCGGTGCGCGCGCAGCGCGGCAATGGTGGTGCGGTCCAGCGCGGTGACGCGGGTGCTGTGCGCGGTCTTGGGCGGGCACACCATCAGCCGCCCGTCACGTCGTTGGAGCTGCCGGCAGGTCACCGCGGTGCCCCCGTCCAGGTCGACATCGCACCAGCGCAGCCCCGCCGCTTCACCGCGCCGCAGCCCCCGCAACGCGATCAGATGGTAGGCCGCCTACAGACGATGCGCGGCGATCGCGTCCGGGAACTGCGCGGTCAGCGCCACCGTCCACACCGCCACCGCCGGCCGCTCCCCGGTCTTACGCCAATGCTGGACGCGGGCGGCGGTCCACACCACCGCCCGCGGCCGCCGGGTCGGCGGCAACGCCACCAGCGACGCCGGGTTCTCCTCCACCAGCCCCGCCCGCAACGCCGCGTTCAACGCCGCCCGCAGCGTCGCGCGGATCCGATCCAGCGTCGCGGCCGACAACCGCCGACCCGCTTCCTGATGCTCGCGGGCGATGACGGCGAACATCTCCTCCACATGCGCCACCGACACCTCCGCCAGCAACAGATGACCCGGCAACGGGGTCAGATACCGCCGCATATGATCGGCGTAACCGGTCACCGTGGACGGCGCACCCTGGTGGTTATCCAGCCACCGCTGCAGCCACTCGGCCACCGTGAGCGGACTCCCGTGATCGACATCGGCACCCGGCGGCTGGTGGGCTACTCGATGGCCGAGCACATGCGCGCCGAGCTGGTCGTCGATGCCCTGAACGCCGCGGTGCACACCCGCGGCGGCCAGGTCTCGGGCGTGATCTTCAACTCCGATCACGGCGCCCAGTACACATCGACCGCGTTCGCGGCCGCGTGCGCGGCGGCCGGGATACGACGCTCGATGGGCGCGGTCGGCCCCAGTGCCGACAACGCCCTGGCCGAATCGTTCTTCGCCAGCCTCAAACGCGAGATCCTGCCCATCGACGGCTGGCCCACCACCGCCCAGGCGCGGCTGGCGGTCTTCGGCTGGCTGACCTTCTACAACATCCACCGCCGCCACTCGGCCCTGGGCTATCTCAGCCCGGCCGAGTACGAGAAGCGATCAACTATGCTGACCGCCGCCGCATAGCAATCGGTGTCCACAATCAAGGTGGAAGTCCCCTTTGTCCCACGTTGTCCTGGGTGAGTGCTTCCCTGACCACAAGCGTCCTGCACTCGCCGCGGTTCTGGCCGACTACCCTGACGTCGAGGTACGGCAGATGCTCTTCCACAACCGTACGGTCTATTGCGAGCAGATTTCGCTCGACGACGCTAGCCTTCCGAGCCCTGGCAGCACCGCCGCGACGCAGGGCAAGCCTCGACGCATCGGCTCACTGAAGGAGCGACTGAGCCAGTTGCGCACGGCCGAAGAAGACCAGCGAACGGACGCCGAGAATGCTAAGCAGTTGGTGCTCAGACCTCTCGGCCAGATAGCTCAGGCTTTCTCCGCCCTCAGGCAGTTGCCACCCGGGGGTGCGAAAACTCGGCTGAATCCTGGGCCCAGCGCGGTGCCTGCACATCTACGGCAACGGACCGCTGGCATCCCCGGCGAGATCGTCCGCTTCGAGGAGGGCATGACCGTGATCGTCGCAGATGCCGACGACCCGTTTCGCGTCGTGGTGGCGGCTGCCGCAATCCAGGTTCTCAGCGACCAGCACGTCCGCGTCCACGGACATGTCAAACGCGAGGAGCCTGATCCTTCTGCGGGGGTGACACACATTCCCGTGTGGAGCGACTCACGCGACGCTCAGATCGATGAGGCCGCCGGCGTGACCGAGAGACTTCTCGGCGAGTTGGGACACGCCTTCTCCCATGCCTTGCCGGAGTTCACAAAGACCTGCGAGGCGGCCGCAGAAGCTCGCTGAACCGGCGCCCCGCCCCTTGAGCGTCCCGCTTATGCACTCGCTGTCGGCGGTGAAGCCCGAAGCCGACCCTTGATCCGTCCGAAGGGTGTTGCGGATCATTCTTTTCATTCCAAGCGGTGCGCTTCGTCGTCGCGGACCGGTTCGGCTACGGTGACGCCGTGCAGGACGTGGGCAAGGATCTCTGCCCCGTGCACCAACCTGGGGCCGGGGCGGTTGAAGTAGGCCGGGACCGTCCAGGGTCCATACCTGTCCGGCCCCTCCCCCTTAGTCCTTGAGCTTCCGGTTCCCGAGCCCACACTGGGCGCTGCAGCCTGCAAGCCCATCGCCGAAGACTCGGCCGGGCCGGGCTGGAGAAGGGCACGGAACAGACGCTCGACGAACTCGCCCAGCGCGCTCCACTCCTGAGACCGAAGTTCACCATCACGATCGTCCAGCCCGGCGTGTCCAAAGCCCGCGTGTCCGACGACCAGCCTCACCTGCTGGCCTGCGCCGAGGTCTACGCGATGGACACTGCCAACAGCGTCCTCCAAGTGATCGTGCATCCCTGACCACGAACCGCGGCCTGTTCGAGGCAGCAGAACGGTCGTCTGGGGTTAGTGCAGGCGGCGCAGCGGCCTCGGATGACGATCCCCGTGGCGGCGAAATCCGCGAGGTCGCGTCGCGCCAGCGACCGAAGGTCTCCGAACTCGCCCTCGTGGAGCGCGGTGACGCGGGCGCGTCCGTCGCAGACGGTGTGCACGTGGGGATGGTTGGTCAGGCCGTATGACACGCTTCCCGATCGCCGGAGTGTGCACGATCTGGAGACGCTCGAACAGCGCCGGCGTCCGGTAGACGGTCGAAGATCCATGGCACCCGCGTCGGCGGTCGAGTGACCGTCCGCCTCGGCGAGCACGGTCAGGATGAGGTCGCACGGCCGGAACGACACGCGAACCGGGATCGATGGAGACGAGGCGACACCTATGCGTCCGGCGGGACGCTTGTTCTCCGGATGGCCGAGGCGGCAAGCTGTCAGCCGAGGAGAGGGGGCCTGCGATGGAGCGAGCCGACGCGATGGTCCTGTTCGGGATCACTGGGAATCTTGCGTACAAGATGCTGCTGCCGGCGTTGTACCAGCTGACGGCGGACGGGGTGCTGGACCAGCCGATCGTGGGGGTCGCCAAGACCGACCTCGACCTGACCGGACTGCGAAGTCGGGCCCGTGAGGCCTGCGAGGACAAGCACGACAAGGTGGACGACGCGGCGTTCGAGAAGTTCGCCGGGAACCTCCGGCTCGTCGCGGGCGATTACACCGACGGCGCCACCTTCGATGCGATCCGCAGCGAGGTCGGCGACGCGGGATTCCTCACCCACTATCTTGCGGTTCCTCCTTCGCTGTTCGCGACGGTCGCCGAGGGCCTGGCCAAGGTCGACCTGAACAGGAACGCCCGGATGGTCGTCGAAAAACCGTTCGGCAAGGACCTGGAGTCGGCGCGGGCGTTGAACGCCGAGTTGCTGAAGTTCTTCGACGAGGACCATCTGAGGCGCGTCGACCACTTCCTCGGTAAGGAGCCGATCGAGGACCTGCTGATGTTCCGGTTCGAGAACATGCTCCTGGAGCCGATCTGGAACCGTCACTACGTCGACAACGTGCAGATCACGATGGCCGAGGACTTCGACGTCGCCGACCGTGGCTCGTTCTACGATGCCAACGGCACGATCCGCGATGTCGTCCAGAACCACCTTCTGCAGATCCTCGCGCTCCTGGCCATGGACACGCCGCCGTCGACCGACGCACGCGCTTTCATCGACGAGAAGTGGCGGGTGCTGCGCGCCGTCGAGGCCGTCGCGCCCGGCGATGTCCTCCGCGGCCAGTACGACGGCTACCTCGCCACCGAAGGCGTCCGTGAGGGTTCGACCACCGAGACCTACGCTGCGCTGCGCCTGCGCATCAACAACTGGCGCTGGGCCGACGTCCCGTTCTACATCCGCTCCGGTAAGGCACTGGGCACCACCGATCTGGAAGTGGTCGCCCAACTCCGCACCCCGCCCATCAGCTTCTTCGACGGCGCCCCAGAACCCAATCTGATCCGCTTCCGCATTCAGCCCGATGCGGGGGTCACATTCGACCTGCTCGCCAAGGTCCCCGGGCGCGACAGCACCCGGCGAGTCCCGCTCAGCGTGGACTTCACCAAGGTCCTGGGCCCGATGGAAGCGGCCTACCAGCGCATCCTTACCGACGCGATGACCGGCGACCCCCGCCGCTTCGTCCGCTTCGACCTGGCCGAAGAATCCTGGCGCATCATCCAGCCCGTCCTCGACCTCCCCACC
>NZ_SMKY01000295.1 GCF_004349235.1 Actinomadura darangshiensis
CGGCCGCACCGAGTCCGAGATCATCTTCGAGACGCTCGCGTTCAACGACGTCGTCACCACCGACGACCACCTGCCCGCCCTCTTCGACGCGCTGGCCGCGGCGTTCGCGGCCCGCCGCGCGGACGTCCGCGCCCACGGCCGCGTCCTCGCGGGCGCCCGCGAGGCCGTCGAGGCGCTCGCCCACGTGCCCGGCGTCGTCCAGTCGGTGCTGACCGGCTCCCTCCAGCCGAACGCCGTCCTGAAGGTGACCGAGCTCGGCCTCGCCGGCCGCCTCGACCTGGACGCCGGCGGCTACGAGAACGGCGTCTACAGCAAGGCCGCCCTGCTGGAGCTCGCCCGCACCCGCGCGGGCGAGCGCAACGGCACCCGCTACCCCGAGTCGGCCACCGTCTACATCGCCGACTCGCCCCGCGACGTCCAGGCCGCCCACATCGCCGGCTCCCCGATCATCGCCGTCGCCACCGGCAGCGCCACCGAGGCCGAACTCCGCGCCGCCGGCGCCGAGACCGTCCTCGCCACCCTCGCCGACACCAAGGCCGTCGTCACCGCCGTAGCCGACCTCACCCGCCTCTGACCGCTTCGCCGCCCCGTGCGGCCGAGCGTGGCCGACCGCTGCATGTGCGCATCCGAGCATTCGTGCCCCCTCCGAGCTGTGGCCTTCAGTGTCGGCGGACCGCTCGGCGCACGGCGGTAGAACGTCGTTCTGTGGAAAACCGGGGGTGTGGTGCCCGGGGGTGCGTGAGGCGCGATCTATGTGGGGGCGCGGGGTTGCCCCTCGCCTGGTCGTGACCTGGGATGGGACGGGGGCCGGCGCGTAGCGGCGGGCCGATCGGGGAAGTTGCGCCGTGTGCGGGCGGGGCCGATATTGGGATGGCCGCGCGCTTCGGCACGGCATGGAGGGAGCGAGATGGTCGGTGAGGTTTCCGAAGGTTCGGCGCTGTGGGAGCCGTCGGAGGAGGTCGTTGCGAACGCGCGGGTGACCCACTTCGTCCACTGGCTGTGGGACCGGGGCGTCCTCACTGAGTCCTACGAGGACCTCTGGCGCTGGTCGGTGACGGAGGTCGACGCGTTCTGGGACGCCGTCTGGTCGTACTTCGAGGTCGTCGGGGAGCGCGGTGACGGTCCCGTCCGGACGGGCGGGCCCATGCCGGTGGACGGCCTGAAGTGGTTCCCCGGCGCGACCCTCAACTACGCGGCGAACGCGCTGCGCCGGGCGGAGGAGACCCCCGGCAAGACCGCGGTCGTCTTCCGGTCGGAGGCGGGCGGGCACCGGGTGCTGACGTACCGGGAGCTGGCGCTGCACGTGGCGGAGGTCCGCGCGGGCCTTGCCGACCTTGGCGTGGGCAAGGGCGACCGGGTCGCCGCCTACGTCCCGAACATCCCCGAGGCGCTGATCTGCTTCCTGGCCACGGCGTCGCTGGGCGCGATCTGGTCGTCGTGCTCGCCCGACTTCGGGTCGTCGTCGGTCGTCGACCGGTTCGCGCAGATCGAGCCGAAGGTCCTGATCGCCGTGGACGGCTACGCCTACAACGGCAAGCGGTTCGACCGCATGGAGGTCGTCGGGGAGATCGAGGCCGCGCTGCCGAGCCTCGCCGCGACCGTCCTCATCCCCTACCTCGACCCCGCCGTGACGCCCGACGGGCTGCGGGTGGGCATGCACTACCGCGACCTGCCCCGCCCCGACCACGACACGCTGGAGTTCGAGGACGTCCCCTTCGACCACCCGCTGTGGGTCGTGTACTCGTCCGGGACGACCGGGCTGCCCAAGCCGATCGTGCACGGCCACGGCGGCGTCGTCCTCGAACACCTCAAGTCGCTGTCGTTCCACCAGGACATCGGCCCCGAGGACGTGTTCTTCTGGTTCACCACCACCGGCTGGATGATGTGGAACTACCTCATCGGCGGCCTGCTGGTGGGCTCCACCATCGTCATGTACGACGGCGCCCCCCTCGACCTGTGGTCGCTGGCCGCCGACAGCGGGATCACCTACATGGGCGTCGGCGCTCCCTACATCACGGCCACGGCGAAGGAGGGCCGCCGCCCCGGCGAGGAGTTCGACCTGTCCGGCCTGCGCGGCATCGGGTCCACCGGGTCGCCGCTGCCGCCCGAGGGGTTCGCCTGGGTGTACGAGGCGGTCGGCGAGAACCTGCTGCTCGGCTCGTTCTCGGGCGGCACCGACATCTGCACCGGCTTCGTCGGCCCGTCACCGCTGCTGCCGCTGCGCGCCGGCGTCATCCAGTGCCGCGGCCTCGGCGCCAAGATCGAGGCGTGGGGCGAGGACGGCAGGCCGGTCGTGGACGAGGTCGGCGAACTCGTCCTCACCGAGCCGATGCCGTCCATGCCCGTCTTCTTCTGGAACGACGAGGGCGGCGACCGCTACCGCGGCTCGTACTTCGACATGTACCCGGGCGTGTGGCGGCACGGCGACTGGATCAAGGTCCTGCCGGACGGCGGCTGCGTCATCTACGGCCGCTCCGACTCCACCCTGAACCGCGGCGGCGTCCGGATGGGCACGTCCGACTTCTACCGCGTCGTCGAGGCGTTCGACGAGATCACCGACAGCCTCGTCATCGACACCGGACGCCTCGGCCAGGAGGGCCGGCTGCTCCTCTACGTCCAGCTCGCGGAGGGCGCGTCCCTCACGGACGGCCTCGTGGCGGACCTCAAGCGCCGGATCCGGTCGGCGCTGTCGCCGCGGCACGTCCCGGACGAGATCACCGCCGTCCCCGGCATCCCCCGGACGCTGTCGGGCAAGAAGCTGGAGGTCCCCGTCCGCAAGATCCTCCAGGGCACCCCGGTCGACAAGGCCGCCAACCGCGACTCCATGGCCAACCCCGAGGTCCTCGCCCACTTCACCCCGTAGACCCCGTGGCCCGCGCCGCGTAGGCGAGGATGTCGCGGCGCCGGTAGAGGCGGCGGACGCGGCCGCCGCCCAGCGGCTCGACCCTGGCCGGCTCGGGCCAGCCCGCGGGCGGCCGCCCGGCGTAGACGGTGACGCTCGACTGGGCCAGCCCGAGGATGCGGGCCGCGCCGGCGAGCGTCACCAGGTCGTCCGGCCCCTCCTGCGCCGGACGCTCCCCGAGGGCGCGGTACCAGGCCGTCCAGGCGGCCTCGTCCCAGTACATGGCCTTGCCGGCGCGGTGGGCGGCGTCGGGATGGCCGTTGGACGCGCGGTCCGCCCACAGCTGCTTGAGGCGGTGGCGGCTGATGCCGTGCCGCGCGGCCAGCTCGTCGCGGGTCACCAGGCCGGGCGGGACGTCGCGGGAGCGGCGCGCGGCGTACCAGCGGTCCCACTCCACGGCGTCCCAGGCGAGCTGGGAGCCGACCGTCCCCACCGGTTCCGGATGGCCGTTGGACGCGCGTTCGCGGTACCACTTCTCCAGCGTGCTGCGCCCGAGACCGTGCTCGTCCATCAGTTCGGCGCGCGTCCGGACGCGGCGGCCGTCGAGGGTGGTCATGCGTTCAGTCTCGCTTGTGTGACCCGTTCTTGTGTGACGCGTGCTTGTGTGACGCTGGGCGCGGGCGTATCGCTGTGGGATGTGACGGCATTAGGGTTGTGCTCCGGCCCAAAAGCGTCCGAACGGAAGCGGTGGGGCAGATCGCGCCGTATGGTCGCAGAATCCGGTGAACTCCCCTCGGGTCTCGCGCGTCTCACAGTCAGAGGGGTGATCCGGGCCGGGAGCACGTCACGGCCCGTCGATCAAGAGAGGGACGGTTGCACGCATGGAGGTTGGGGCGCTGCGGTCCGGGGACCCGGACCGGCTGGGTTCGTACGCCCTGATCGGCCGGGTGGGCGAGGGCGGCCAGGGGACGGTGTTCCTCGGCGCCGCCGAGGACGGCCGGCAGGTCGCGGTCAAACTGCTGCACGCCGAGCTGACGTCCGACGACAAGGCGCTCGCCCGGTTCCTGCGCGAGCTGGAGGTTGCAAAGCGCGTTGCCCCGTTCTGTACGGCGCAGGTGATCGACGCCGACGCGACCGGCGACCGGCCCTACATCGTCAGCGAGTACGTGCCGGGCCCGTCGCTGAACCAGCAGGTGCTGGCGGACGGCCCGCTCGACGGCGCGGCACTGGACCGGCTCGCGGTCGGCACCGCGACGGCCCTCGCCGCGATCCACCAGGCGAAGATCGTCCACCGCGACTTCAAGCCGCACAACGTGCTGCTCGGGCCGGACGGCCCGCGCGTCATCGACTTCGGCGTCGCCCGCGCGCTCGGCGGCGGCACCACGATGACCAGCCGGGTGATCGGCACCCCGTCCTACATGGCGCCCGAGCAGATCAGCGGCGACGAGGTCGGGACGCCCGCGGACGTGTTCTGCTGGGCCGCGACCCTCGCGTTCGCGGCGACCGGCGAACCGCCGTTCGGGCAGGACACCATCCCCGCCGTCATCAACCGGATCCTGCACGAGGAACCCGGCCTCGGCGACCTGGACGGCCCGCTCCGCGACCTGGTCGCCGACTGCCTGGAGAAGGAGCCCGCGCGGCGCCCCGGCGCGCGGCAGGTGCTGATGCGGCTGCTCGGGCACGAGGAGGTCGCGGCGCGTCCCGCGGCCCGCCCGTCCGGCGACACCGACGAGACCGCGATGCTCGCCGCCGGGTCCGTCCGCGCGGCGGAGAACGACGAGGACGACGTGTTCGGCCCCGTCCCGGTCTTCGCCGACGCCTTCGACGACGCGCCCGCCCTGGCGGACGCCCCGTTCGGGGAATCGGCCATGGAGCACGAGGCCGAGCCGCTGCCCACGCCCGCCGAATGGGCCGCGGGCAACACCCTGCCCCGCGACCTCGCCGCGCGGAAGAGCGGCGGAGGATGGCGCCACGCGCTCGCCGGTTCCGGCCGCTCCGCCGTACTGGCGGGCGCCGCGGCGCTGCTCGTCGCGATCGTGGTCGTCTCGTCCGTCCTGATGCTGAGCTCCGGAGACAAGGGCAAGGCGGGCCAGAAGGTCAGCGACCCGAGCGCACCGCCCGCGCCGACCGACGTCTACCCGACCACGGCCCCGGCGACGTCCCGCAAGCCCGTGAACGAGGCCCCGCCCACGTCCTACGACCCGGCGCCGACCGGCGAGGGCACCCCGACCGGCAGCCCGAGCGGCAGCGGCAGCCCGTCACCGTCCGAGACGCCGACGTCGAACTCGCCGTCGCCGACCGGCACGGCGACCGACCCCACCGACCCGACTGACCCCACCGACCCGACCGACCCCGAGGACCCGCCGACCGATCCGGACGACCCGGGTACCGGCGGCGGCGCGCAGGGCACCGGCTGACCCCGCGACACTGGCCCGAGTGGCATAGGCCACGTTCGCCCATGTGGCGGACCAGGTCGGCTTTGGGACGATTCCTGGTTACGCTCGTGCAGTGAGCGGCGCCACAACGAGGTGGCGATGGGTCTCTAGGGGAGTTGTTGATGGGCGGCATGCTCGATCAAGCGAAGGACGACCTGCTCCGGCGGGCCGCTGAGACGTGCGCGCAGCGCCCAGGGGGGCGCGGCGGGGACGTGGAGGAGGCCTTCGCCTACCTCCGCCTCTACTACCGCCAGGTCGCCCATGAGGACCTGATGGCCCGCGACCCGGCGGACATCTGCGGCCCCGCGATGGCGCACCGGGCGCTCGGCGAGGAGCGGCCGCAGGGCCGCGCGAAGGTGCGCGTCTTCACGCCGACGCTGGAGGAGTACGGCTGGGACCCGGGCCACACGATCGTCCAGGTCGTGACCGACGACATGCCGTTCCTGGTCGACTCGGTCACGATGGAGCTGACCCGGCACCAGCTGGCCACGCACCTGATCGTCCACCCGCTGCTGGGCGTGGACCGCGACGTCGCGGGCCACCTGAAGGCGTTCCGCGGCAAGCTCGACAGCGACGAGGACGTCGACGAGTCGTGGATGCACATCGAGGTGGACCGCACCAGCGACCGGTCCGTCCTGGACGCCCTTGAGAAGGACCTCGTCCGCGTCCTGCAGGACGTCCGGGTCGCCGTCGAGGACGAGCCGAAGATGCGCGCCCGCGCCCACGAGATCGCGACCGCCGTCCAGGAGACGAACCCGCCGCTTCCGGCCAAGGAGCTCGCCGAAGGCGTCGAGCTGCTCGACTGGCTGGCCGACGGGCACTTCACCTTCCTCGGCTACCGCGACTACACGCTCACCGCGGACGGGGCGGCGCTGCGTCCCGAACCGGGCACCGGCCTCGGCATCCTGCGCAGCGACAAGCGCGAGTCCGACAGCTTCGCCGCGCTGCCGCCGGAGGTCCGGGAGAAGGCGACCGAGAAGAGCCTGCTGGTCATCACCAAGGCGAACTCGCGCTCCACCGTCCACCGCCCCCTGTACCTCGACTACATCGGGGTGAAGAAGTTCGCCGGCAACGGCGAGGTCATCGGCGAGCGCCGGTTCCTCGGCCTGTTCACCCACGTCGCCTACAGCGAGTCGATCGCGCACGTCCCCGTCCTGAAGCCGAAGCTGGACGAGGTGCTGGAGCGCGCCGGGTTCACCGCCGACAGCTACGACGGCCAGGACCTCATCGAGATCCTGGAGAGCTACCCGCGCGACGAGCTGTTCCAGATCTCGATCGACGACCTGCTGAAGATCTCCCTCGGCGTGCTGCGGCTGCGCGAGCGCCGCCAGCTGAAGCTGTTCCTGCGCAAGGACCTGTACGGGCGCTTCATGTCCTGCATGGTCTACCTGCCGCGCGACCGCTACACCACCAAGGTCCGGCTGCGCATCCAGCACCTGCTGCAGACCGCGTTCGAGGCCGTCAGCGTCGACTACAGCGCGAACGTGACCGAGTCGATCCTGGCCCGGCTGCACGTCGTCGTCCGCGCCGAGCGCGGCCGTCCGCTGCCCGACCTCGACGTCGCCGAGCTGGAGGAGCGGCTCGCGAACGCCGCCCGCTCCTGGGAGGACGACCTCGGCGACGCGATCGTCGAGCAGTGCGGCGAGGAGCGGTCGGGGACGCTCGGCCGCGCGTTCGGGGAGGCGTTCCCCGAGGGCTACAAGGCCGACTTCCCGGCCCGCACCGCGGTCGCCGACCTGCGCCGCCTCGACGACCTCGGCGAGGACGCCGACACCTCCATCAACCTGTACGAGCCCTACAGCGCCGAGCCCGGCGAGCGGCGCCTGAAGATCTACCGGCTGGGCGAGCCGATCTCGCTGTCCCGGGTGCTGCCGCTGCTGCAGAACATGGGCGTCGAGGTGATCGACGAGCGGCCGTACGAGATCAACACCTCCGACGGCCGCCGGTTCTGGGTCTACGACCTCGGGCTGCGGTACGTGCCGCCCGCGAACGTCGCCGAAGAGGCCATCAAGGACCTCTTCCAGGACGCGTTCACCGCGCTGTGGAGCGGCCGGATCGAGAACGACGGCTTCAACGCGCTCGTCCTGCACGTCGGGCTGAACTGGTGGCAGGCGATGATCCTGCGCGCCTACGCCCTGTACCTGCGGCAGGCCGGCACGACGTTCTCCAAGCGGTACATCGAGCAGGTGCTGCTGCGCAACGCCTCCATCACCCGGCTGATCGTCCGGCTGTGGGAGAGCCGCCTCGACCCGACCCTGCAGGGCGGCGAGGAGGAGCGCAGCGCCGGCATCACCGAGGAGCTCAAGGGCAAGCTGGACGAGGTCGCGAGCCTCGACGAGGACCGCATCCTGCGCGCCTACCTGGCGCTCGTCCAGGCGACCCTCCGCACGAACCACTACCAGGGCAAGCCGTACCTGGCGATGAAGTTCGACCCGGAGGGCATCCCCGACCTGCCGCTGCCCCGGCCGACGTACGAGATCTTCGTGTACTCGCCGGAGGTCGAGGGCGTCCACCTGCGGTTCGGGACGGTCGCGCGCGGCGGGCTGCGCTGGTCCGACCGCCGCGAGGACTTCCGCACCGAGATCCTCGGGCTGGCCAAGGCGCAGGCGGTGAAGAACACCGTCATCGTCCCGGCGGGCGCGAAGGGCGGCTTCGTCGGCAAGCAGCTGCCCGACCCGTCCGCGGACCGGGAGGTGTGGCAGAAGGCCGGCATCGGCTGCTACAAGCACTTCATCTCCGGCCTGCTCGACCTCACCGACAATCTTGTGGACGGCAAGGTCGTCCCGCCGCCGAAGGTCGTCCGCCACGACGGCGACGACACCTACATGGTCGTCGCCGCCGACAAGGGCACCGCGACGTTCTCCGACATCGCCAACGGCGTCGCCGCCGAGTACGGGTACTGGCTCGGCGACGCGTTCGCGTCCGGCGGGTCCGTCGGCTACGACCACAAGGGCATGGGCATCACGGCCCGCGGCGGCTGGGAATCGGTCAAGTACCACTTCCGGGCCCTCGGCAAGGACGTCCAGAACGAGGACTTCACCGCCGTCGGCATCGGCGACATGTCCGGTGACGTGTTCGGCAACGGGATGCTGCTGTCGGAGCACACCCGCCTCGTCGCCGCGTTCGACCACCGGCACATCTTCATCGACCCGGACCCGGACGCGGCCGCCTCGTTCGCCGAGCGCCGCCGCCTGTTCGAGCTGCCGCGCAGCAGCTGGGCCGACTACGACACCTCGCTGATCGCCAAGGGCGGCGGCGTGTTCCCCCGCACCCTGAAGTCGATCCAGGTCACCCCGCAGATCCGGGCCGCGCTCGGGATCGCGGACGGGGTGAAGACGCTCACCCCCTTCGAGCTGATGCGGGCCATCCTCAGGGCACCGGTCGACCTGCTGTGGAACGGCGGAATCGGCACCTACGTCAAGTCGTCCATCGAGAACAACGGCGACGTCGGCGACAAGGCCAACGACCCGGTCCGGGTGGACGGCTCCGAGCTGCGCTGCAAGGTCGTCGGCGAGGGCGGCAACCTCGGCGTGACCCAGCTCGGCCGCATCGAGTTCGCCCGCGGCGGCGGCCTGATCAACACCGACTTCATCGACAACTCCGCCGGCGTCGACACCTCCGACCACGAGGTCAACATCAAGATCCTGCTCGACCAGGTCGTGCGGGACGGCGAGCTGACCGGCAAGCAGCGCGAGGGCCTGCTCTACGAGATGACCGACGAGGTCGGGCAGCTCGTCCTGCGCGACAACTACGCGCAGAACGTGGTGCTCGCCGCGTCCCGCGCGCAGGCGCCCGCGATGCTGCACATCCACGCCCGGTACATGCGCAAGCTGGAGCGCGACGGCCGGCTGAAGCGGCGCCTGGAGGCCCTGCCGGACGACAAGGCGCTCGCCGAGCGCCGCCAGTCCGGCCTCGGGCTGACCAGCCCCGAGTTCTCCGTCCTGCTCGCCTACGCCAAGCTCACGCTGGACGCCGAGCTCGTCGCCTCCGACCTGGCCGACGACCCCTACCTGGAGTCGTGGCTGGTCGACTACTTCCCGACCCCCCTGCGCGAGCGGTTCCGCCCCTACATGGACCGGCACGCGCTGCGCCGCGAGATCATCACGACCGCCGTGGTGAACGACCTGGTCAACGCGAGCGGCTCCACGTTCGTCTTCCGGATGAACGAGGAGACGGGCGCGTCGCCGTCCGACATCGCCCGCGCCTACCTCGTCGCCCGCGACGTGTTCCGGATGCCGGTCTTCTGGGACGCGGTGGAGGGCCTGTCCCACCAGGTCGAGGAGTCCACGCAGGTCGCGATGCTGCTGGAGGCGCGCAAGCTCACCGAGCGCGGCGCCCGCTGGCTGCTGCACAACCGGCGCCCCCCGTTCGACATCCAGGAGACCGTCGACTTCTTCTGCGGCGGCGCGGCCACCCTCGGCGCGCACCTGTCGAAGCTCCTGGTCGGCTTGGACCTCGCCGCCTTCGAGCAGCGCCGCGACGGCTTCGCCGAACTCGGCGTGCCGGACGGGCTCGCCGAGCAGTGCGCCACGTTCGTCACCGCCTACTCCACGTTCGACCTGGTCGGCATCGCGCACGACACGGGCCGTCCGGTGGACGAGGTCGCCGAGGTCTACTTCGACCTCGCCGACCGCCTCCAGCTCTCCCGGCTCCGCGAACGCATCATCGCGCTGCCGCGCGACGACAAGTGGCGCTCCATGGCCCGCTCCGCGCTCCGCGACGACCTGTACGCCGCCCACGCGGCCCTCACCCGGGACGTCCTCGTCACCAGCGGGCCGGGCGGGCACCCCGAGGAGCGCATGATCCACTGGGCGGAGAAGAACAAGCCCGCCGTCGGGCGCGCCCAGCAGACCCTCAGCGAGATCTGGGAGAGCGACAGCTTCGACCTGGCCACCCTCTCCGTGGCCCTGGGCGCCATCCGCACCCTGGTCACCGCCAGCTCGCTGCCCAGCACCGACGCCTGACCGCACGAACGATGCCGCCCGTCCCGCACCCGGCGGGGCGGGCGGCACGCGTTTCACCGAGCGGAGGCCAGCGAGACCGACTCCCCGAGAACACGCCCCTTGCCGGACGGCGGCGCATACCCGATCACAAGCCATTGCCAGGTCACAAACACGCTCTTACCGGGCTTGCCATCGTTCTTGGCAAGGTAGTCACGCACCTCACCCGGCAGAGTGGAACCACCATCGAGCGTCTGCTCCTGCGTCAGCCCATACCAGACAAGCGAACCACCATCCTCGGTGCGCAGCGCATAGGACGCCCCAGGCCCCGGAGTGAAACCCCCAGCCGCACCCGACTTCGTTCGCGCATTAGCCGAATAGGCATCAGGTACAAGCCCACTCGCATCGCCATCAACAAGGTACTTGGCATGCACCGCAGGAAGCCTCCGGTCAGCCGCCGCAATCGCATATCCCTGCCGGTCATAAGCGAGCTGCGGAGGCTTCCCTTGGAACGTCAACCAGTGCCCGGCACGCCAATCACTCTTTGCATCAGTCTGGACGAAAACCCCAAGAACCTGCTGATCTCTGCCACCTGACCGCTCCACCGCAGCAACCCCGAACCAGCGGGGATAATCACGCTCCCGAGGCACATAAAAAACGGGGTTTCCCAACGAAATCTCCGCCGACTTCGGCAACTTCCCGTAAGTACGAACCCGAGCACTGACCGGAGCCGCCAACGCCCCCACGACCGTCTCGCGCCATAACCGCTCGTCCCCAGAGGTAATGGCCCGATTATGCCGATCGACCCACCCCTTAAGGACTCTGAGCGACCCATCATCCGCGACAGCCGGCCCCCCAGAAGCC
>NZ_SMKY01000296.1 GCF_004349235.1 Actinomadura darangshiensis
GCCCTGCTCCCCGGCCACCCCGCCGACGCCGCCGTCTCCCTCAACTCCAGTGACGTCACCGCCAACCTCTGGGAATGGAACTGGCCGTCGGTCGCCGCCGCCTGCACCGGCCACCTCGGCCCCGCCGGATACGGGGCCGTCCAGGTCGCGCCGCCCGCCGAGTCGGTCAGCCTCGCCTCCACCAGCGACGGCGCCCACCCGTGGTGGGAGGTGTACCAGCCCGTCTCCTACGGGCTCACCAGCCGGCTCGGCACCCGCGCCCAGTTCTCCGCCATGGTCACGGCCTGCCACAACGCCGGCGTCCGGGTGTACGTGGACGCGGTCGTCAACCACATGGCGGGCCACAACAACACGGTCAGCACCACCTACGGCGGCTCGACGTTCGACCCCGCAGGGTTCTCCTATCCAGCCGTCCCGTACGGGTACGGGGACTTCCACCACGCCAACGACGGGTACTGCAACGACGACGACGCGGGCATCGACGACTGGAACAACACGTCCGAGGTGCAGAACTGCGAACTGGTGTCGCTGTCGGACCTCAAGACCCAGTCCGACTACGTGCGCGGCAAGATCGCCGGGTATCTCAACGACCTGGTCGGGCTCGGCGTGGACGGGTTCCGCATCGACGCGGCCAAGCACATCGCGCAGAGCGACTTCGCCGCCATCAAGAGTGCCCTTCACACCACCACCGCGGAGGGCAAGGCGCCTTACATCGCGCAGGAGGTCGTCCCAGGGGCGACCACGGCCGAGTTGAAGCCGTCGGCGTTCACCGGGAACGGCGACGTGCTCGGCTTCTCCTACGCGCGGGGCCTGAAGACGCAGTTCCAGAACGGCACGCTGTCGAACCTGTCGGGCATTCCGTCGTGGTCGCTGGACGCGGACGGCTCCCAGACCTTCGCCATGATCACCAACCATGACACCGAGCGGGACGGGTCGACGCTCAGCTACAAGAACGGCACCGACTACGTCCTGGCCGACTACTTCATGCTGGCCTACCCGTACGGGAAGCCGTCGGTGTTCGACGGGTTCACCTGGTCGTCCGCCGGGCAGTCGCCGCCCGCGGACTCGGGCGGGTTCGTCACCGACGCGAACTGCTCGTCCGGGTGGCAGTGCATCACCCGGTCGACCGGGATGAAGGGCATGGTCGGCTGGCACAACGCGACCGCGTCCGCCACGACCGTCTCCAACTTCACCGCCACGGCGGGGAACGTCATCGGGTTCAGCCGCGGCTCGAAGGGCTGGGCCGGGTTCAACGACTCGTCCAGCCCGTCCACCGCGTCCTACGCCACCGGCCTCGCGGACGGCGTCTACTGCGACGTCATCACCGGCGGCCTCGGCTCGGACGGCTGCGAGGGCACGGCGGTCACCGTGTCCGGCGGCACGGCGACCGTGACGATCCCGGCTGGCGGCGCGGTCGCGATCCACGCGGACGCCAAGTCCGGCGCGACCCCGACGTCCGACCCGTCGAACGTCTCCGACACCTTCAACGTCACCGCCACCACGACCTGGGGGACGAGCGTCTACCTCGTCGGCAGCGTCCCGGCGCTCGGATCGTGGGACACATCCAAGGCCGTCAAGCTCTCCTCGGCCGGCTACCCCACCTGGGGCGGCACCGTCACGCTGCCCGCCAACACGAAGATCGAGTACAAGTACATCAAGAAGACCGACGCGGGCGCCGTGACGTGGGAGAGCGGCGCGAACCGCACCTACACGACGGGCACGTCCAGTCGCACGGCGAACGACACCTGGAGATAGGGCCCGGCGCCACCGGGGCCGGCCTCCTCGTGTGCGGGAGGCCGGCCCGGTCCGCTTTCAGGCGCGCGGCGTGCGGAAGAGGGTCTCCTGGGTGAGGCTCGCGGCGAGCACGCCGTCCCGCGTGTGGATCGTTCCCGTGTACCAGCCGCGTCCGGCGGCGACCGTCTGCGGGACGAGGTCCATCAGCACCCAGTCGTCCATCCGGACGGGACGGTGGAACCAGACCGCGTGGTCGAGGCTGGACCCCGATCGCGCGGGCCCGTCGTGCAGGGCGATGATCCCGCTGGAGATGTCGGACAGGTACGTCAGCACGCACGCGTGCAGCAGGTCGTCGTCCGGCAGCGGCGCGGTGCAGCGCGACCACATCCGGGTCGGGAAGTCGGCCGCCTCGTAGGGCTGCGGCGGGAGCCGGCTCTCCATCGAGAACAGCCGTGGAACCGGGGACGCGGGCAGCTTCTCCGGGTCCGGCGTCTCGGGCGCCGGGTGCACCTGCCGGTCCACGTCGTCGGCGGGCCGATGGAACGACACCGACATGTTGAAGATGACCTCGCCGCCCTGGATGGCCACCACGCGCCGCGCGGAGAACGACCGGCCGTCGCGGTCCCGGTCCACCCGGAAGATCGTCGGCCTGGCCGCGTCGCCGCCGCGCAGGAAGTAGCCGTGCAGCGAGTGCGGCAGCCGGCCCTCCGGGACGGTGCCGCCGGCCGCGCGCAGCGCCTGCGCCGCGACCTGCCCGCCGTACAGCGGGTACGGGTCGTCGAAGACGAGGGTGCCCCGGTAGAGGTCCCGGTCGAGTTCCTCCAGGTCCAGCAGGTCCAGGACGGAGTGGAGCGCTTCCAGCCGGGCTTCGGGCTCTTCGGAGATCGAGGGTGGCACGCTCGCGACGCTATCCGACGCGGCCTCCGGAAAGACCGTCCGGGTGGCGTCAGCCCTCCGACGCCTCGGCGGGCGTTTTCGCCGGACGCCAGAAGACGGCGAGCAGAAGCGCGGCGCCGATCCCACCGGCCAGCGCGGTGATGGCCAGGCCCGTCCAGCCGGACAGATCGTCGGCGACCCCGAGGCCGCGGTCCACCGACACGGCACCGCCGCCCAAAGCGCCCAGCGCGCACGCCACCATGATGATCATCACGACGTACTCATAACCCTGACCGGGCCGGAAGATGAAGAACCCGTTGCGCAGATGCGCGGTGATGAACGCCACCGCCATCGTCCCGACCGCCCCGGCCGCCGCCAGCGGAGTGAACAGACCCAGCAGCAACAAAACCCCGGCACCCAGCTCAGTGCCCGTCGCCATCAACGCGTGCAACCGCCCCGGCCGCAACCCCATCGACTCGAACCAGCCCGCCGTGCCCTCGATCCTCCCACCACCGAAGGCATGGTTCCACCCATGCGCGACCAGCGTGCCGCCCACCGACACCCGCAGGACCAGGGACGCGATGTCGATGCCCGCAGCCTCAACAGCCATTCACGGCCCCCTCCCGGAGAGATGTTCCGCCAACGTACAAGGTCACGCGGCGGCGGAGCCATGCGGGGGGCATGCGGTTTTATGCGCGGGCGCCAAGCCGCGCCGGGGCGGCCCCCGGCCAAGATCTCCGGCGTCCCGCCGTCCGCCGTCCGGTACTCGCCGTCCATCGCATATCTCGCCGCCCGTGGGGCAGATCACAGAAGTCAGGCTCCGCATCGCGTCACATTTCCGGGTGTCCGTCGCATCTATCCCTGTAGTGGCGCGGAGGCTTGGGAGGCGGCATGGACAGTGTGGCGAGACGGTTCGACCTGACGATGCTGTACGCCGCCTACGACGCGTTCCGCCGTGACGCGGCCCGGCTGGAGGCCGCGGCCGGGCCCGGCTCGGCGGTGAGCGGGACGGCGGTCGCGAACGGGTGGTCCCTGTTCGCCTGCCACTGGCGCCTCCAGGACCATGCGGAGAAGGCCGCCCTCTGGACGGTCATGTACGCCAAGGACGCCGACGCGCCCGGAAGGCTCGGCGTGGTGCTCGACGCCATGGCGCTGCAGGCGGTGAAGGTCGTCCCGCTGATCGACGGCGTGGACGCGGCGCTGGAGCACCGCGACCGCCGCGCGTTCGCCGGGTACGCACGGGACCTGCGCGCATCCGTGGAGGGTCTCCTGGACTTCAAGGAGTCGAACGTCCTGCCGCTGATCCAGGAGACCCTCACGCCGTTCGAGTGGGGCACCTTCGACGTGGAGTTCCGCGGCGAGCTGGGCCTGCGCGGCCTCGGCGTGTTCCTGCCCTGGCTGCTGGACGGCGCCCCGGAGGCGACCCGGCGCGCGGTGCTGCGGCTGCTGCCGCCCCCGATCCGGCTCTACTACCGGGCGCGCTGGCGTCCCCGCTACCTGCGCCGCCGCGGGCCGGCCGTCCCCGCCTGCTGAGAGGGCCCGCTGACGGCCCCGCGGTGTGACGCGGTCCACATCCTGGGGATGTCACATCCGTCGGCACCGCATTGGTCTTAATTCCCGGAAGCGCATGCCAAGAGCGCGACGGAGGGATGCTGACCATGGCGGGGATGAGGACGCCCGGCGCGACAGGGGCCGGCACGCGGAGGGCGCCCCGCCCGGGGAACCGGGCGGTGGACGCGACGGCACAGGCGCTGGACGAGCGGCTCGGCACCACCGGCTTCGCCCGCAAGGCGCTGAAGAAGGCGTTCCCGGACCACTGGAGCTTCCTCGTCGGCGAGATCGCGATGTACTCGTTCGTGATCATCCTGCTGACCGGGGTGTACCTGACGCTGTTCTTCAAGCCGAGCATGAACGAGGTCGTCTACAACGGGTCCTACGCCAAGCTGCAGGGCGTCGAGATGAGCGAGGCGTACGCCTCCTCCCTCAAGATCACCTTCGATGTGCGGGGCGGGCTGCTGGTCCGGCAGATCCACCACTGGTCGACGCTGATCTTCATGGGCGCGATCCTCGTCCACCTGCTGCGCAACTTCTTCAGCGGCGCGTTCCGCAAGCCGCGCGAGCTGAACTGGCTGATCGGCATCCTCATGTTCATGCTGGTGATGCTGAACGGCCTGTTCGGCTACTCGCTGCCGGACGACCTGCTGTCCGGCACCGGCATCCGCATCCTGGAAGGCGTCATCGCGGCGGTCCCGCTGGTCGGCTCGTACGCGGTGATGTTCCTGTTCGGCGGCGAGTACCCGGGCACCGACATCATCCCGCGCCTGTACGTGATCCACGTGCTGCTGATCCCGGGCATCCTGGCGGCGCTGATCCCGCTGCACGCGGTCGTGCTGACCTGGCGGCAGACGCACACGCAGTTCCCGGGCAAGGGCAGCTCGAACTCGACCGTCCGCGGCTACCCGTTCTTCCCCGTGTTCATCGGCAAGACCACGTCGCTGTTCCTGTGGGTGCTCGGTGTCACGACGCTGCTGGCCGCGTTCGTCCAGATCAACCCGATCTGGCTGTTCGGCCCGTACGACCCCGGCGCGATCAGCTCCGGGTCGCAGCCCGACTGGTACATGGGCTGGCTGGAGGGCGCGCTGCGGATCATGCCGGCCTGGGAGATCAACGCGTGGGGCCACACGGTCGCGATGAGCGTCGTCGTGCCCGCGCTCGTGGTGCCGGGCCTGCTGTTCACCGGGCTCGCCGTGTACCCGTTCCTGGAGCGCTGGGTGACCGGCGACCGCCAGATCCACCACCTGCTCGACCGGCCGCGGGACGTCCCGGCGCGCACCGGCATCGGCGTCGGCGGCATCGTCTTCTACGGGACGCTGTGGCTCGCGGGCGGCAACGACGTCCTCGCCCACAAGTTCGACGTCTCGCTGTTCTGGACGACCTGGTTCTTCCGCTTCCTGATCATCCTCGGGCCCGTCCTGGCCTACATCGCCGCCTACCGCATCTGCGTCGGCCTGCAGCGCCGCGACCTGGCGCTCGCCGCGCACGGCCTGGAGACCGGCATCATCCGCATGTCGCCGGACGGGCGGTTCAGCGAGGTCGAGCGCCCGCTGCCGGACGAGGCGATCGCCGCGATCACCGACCCGCGCCCGGCGCCCGCCGCCGACCTGGACGTCCCGCCGCCCATCGACGACATCGAGAGCCCCCGCGGCCGCAGCGCGACCGGCCGGGTGCGCGCCGCCCTCAACCGCCGATTCCGGGAGGACCTGGCCGAGGTCCCCGAGCGCTCCCCGGAGCACGCGGCGGAGGAGCAGACGGTCCCGGCCGGCGAGATCAGCGCTCGAAGAGGAGACGGATGACCGGATCGGCGGCCTCGACGGGGTCGTCGCCGAGGTCCTGGAGCGCGCCGCTCAGCCACAGGTGCGCGAACCCGTGGACGATCGACCAGGCGGCGATCCCGGCCGTCCGGTCGTCCCCGGGCCGTTCCGGCGCCGCCCCGCGGACGCCCTTGGCGAGGGCCAGGCGGGCTCGCTCGCGCGCCGCGCCCAGCTCGGGGTCGCCGGCGCGGTAGAGGGCGGGCGTGAACATCACCTCGAAGTGGGCGCGGTGCCCGACGGCGAACCGGACGTAGGCGAGACCGGCCTCGTGCAGGTCGCCGGCGGCCTCCAGGGCCTCGGCGAACAGCGCGTACCCCTCGGCGGCGACGGCCGTCAGCAGTCCGGTCTTGTCGCCGAAGTGGTGGGCGGGCGCGGCGTGCGAGACACCCGCGCGGCGGGCCAGCTCGCGCAGGCTCCACCCCGCCGGCCCGGCCTCGCCGATCGCCTCGACGGCCGCGTCGAGGACCGCCCGCCGCAGGTTCCCGTGGTGGTAGGTGTCGCCGCTCATCCCGGAACCCTATCTAGGCAGCGACAAGTCCATGCCGCGTCCGCCGTCAGTCGGCCTCCTTGGCGAACTCGCGGAGGCGGGGCAGGTCGGCGACGGTGATCCGGCGCCGGCCGGTGCGGATCAGGCCCTCGCGGCGCAGGCCGTTCAGGGCGCGGGCGACGGTCTCCCGGGACGCGTCCATCCAGCTGCCCAGCTCCTCCTGCGACAGCGGCGGGCCGATCTCGATCGACCCGTCCGGCGCGGGCGGGACGTGCTGCACCGAACGTTCCGCCAGGTCGACCAGCAGCATCGCCAGGCGCTGCGGGCCGCGGCTCGTGACGTTCGCCGTGAGCCGCCGGTCGGCGTCGTCCATGCGCTGGACGAAGGTGCCGGTGACGAGCATCCACACGTCCTGGTGCGCGTCCAGGAAGCCGGTGAAGCGGGCGGCGGGCACGACCAGCGAGCGGATCGGCGACAGCGCGGTGACCGTCGCGGCGCGCGGCCGGCCGCCGAGCACCGCGCTCTCGGCGATCAGGTCGCCCGGGCCGCGGACGGCCAGCACCACGTCGTGGCCCTCCTCGGTCGCCGAGGTCACCTTCGCCCAGCCCCGCTCAAGGACGATCACATGGTCGGACTCGTCGCCCTGGTACACGAGCGGCGCCCGCACCGGGAAGGTCTTCGGGCGCGCCGCGGCGCGCAGCGCGGCCCGCTGCGCGGTGTCGAGCGCGGCCCAGAACGCGGTGGGCGGGGAAGACGCCGCGTACGGTGCCAACAGCCGCCTCCTTTGCCCGGGGTCACCTGAACTGTAAACCCGGATCGCCCGCTTGGGGACGGCCCGCCGCCGCACGGCGAGTCAGGTGAACACGGCGCCCGCGCCAGCCGTCAGGAGCCGGGAGGCGGCTGGGTCTCGATCGTCAGCGCCTCGTGGTCGAAGCTCAGATATCCGGCGATCTTCGTCGCGTCCTCAAGGGGCTCCTCGTAGGACCAGGCGGCGTCCTCCGCGCCCGTCAGCGACCAGTACGTCGCCGCGCCCTTGTACGAGCAGTAGGTGTGCTTCTCGCTCCGGGTCAGCAGGTCGCGCCGGACGTCGCCGGCCGGGATGTAGTACCGGTTGGGCAGCCCGGTCTCCGACACCAGCAGCAGCCGCCCGGACTCCGCGACGACCTCGCCGTCCAGCAGCACCCGCACGCGCCTGGACGTGGCGCGCGCGTCGACGCGGTGGAACGGGTCGCGCAGATGCCCGTGGACCTCCTCGTCCTCGTCGAACCAGGCGTCCATCCGGTTCCAGTAGAAAGCCATGTACCCGCGCAGCCACGCCGACTCCGGTTTCGGGTCCGGGTACCCCCACACGGCGTTCTCCGCCGCCCGGTCGCCGGCCCGAACCGTCCAGTACGTCGCGTCGCCCTTGAACGGGCAGTGCGTCGAGTGGTCGGTCTTCTCCAGCAGGTCGGTCCGCACGTCCTCCTCCGGGACGTACAGGACGGGCGGCAGACCCGTCTCGTGCAGGAGCTTCCCGCGCTCGGTGTCCAGCACGGTCTCCCCCGCGAACCTGGCGCGGACCCGGCGCGGGAAGTCGTGCATGAAGAGCCGGTGCTTGGGCCCGTCGATGGTGAAATTGACCTCGTCCCCCGGTGAACCGGCAAGCGGGCCGGGCCGCATGGTCAGCGACATACCGCGTCTCCTTCGAAGTCACTGTTTCCTAGACGCCGGTGGGCATCGTCTCCAGTTCACCACAGCACCGTGAACGTCGGCGGCGCCGCGGCGGGGTCAGGCGTCCCGCTGGATGCCGGTGGCGCGGGCGCGGTAGTCGGTGGGGGTCTGCCCGTAGGCGGCGCGGAAGGCGCGGCTGAAGGCGGCCGCGTCGGGCAGGCCCCAGCGGTTGGCGATCGCGCCGATCCGCTGGGTGCCGAGGAACGGGTCGCCGAGCTCGCGGCGGCAGTGCTCCAGGCGCCGGGTGCGGACATAGCGGGCGACGGTCGTGCCGGTCGGCTGGAACACCCGGTACAGCTGGCGGACGGAGATGTGGTGCGCGGCGGCGATGGCGGCCGGGCACAGGGACGGGTCGTGCAGGCGCGCCTCGATCCACTCCTCGATCGCCCGCAGCATCTCCGCCCCCTCCCGGGACGGCGACGGCGGGGCGCCCAGCCACTCGCCGGCCGCGCCGGTCACCAGCTCGACGAGCGCGCCGCCGAGATGGCGGGCGTAGAACTCGCCGGACGCGCCCGCGTCCGTCCCCTCGGGCGCGGAACCGTTCGCGGCGGCACCGTTCGCGGCCGAATCGTTCGCGACCGAATCGTTCGCGGCGGGGGCGGCCCGGGTCTCGGCGCCGTCCTCGGCGGCCGCCTCGGCGAGGGCGCCGAGGAAGGACGAGACGAGCCGTCCGGTGGGGGCCCGGCCGCCCAGCAGGGTGCCGCCGAACGCGGCGAGGCGGTTCTGCGGCAGCGGGACGGCGCTGTGCGGGATCACGACGGTGAAGATGTGGTGCGCGTCGAACGAGATCTCGACCGGGCGCGTGAGGTCGTAGAACACCACGTCGCCGACCCCCACCTGGATCAGCCGGCCGTTCTGCCGGAGGACGCACGAGCCGCGCAGCATCAGGCCGAGCTTGTAGCACTCGCGGGTGTCGCGGGCGATCTGCCGGGCGCTGCGCTGGACCGCGTGCGCGGGCGCCCACACGTCGCCCGCCTCGACCGGGCCGAGCACGCGGCCGCTGAGCCGGGCGGCGAACCCGCCGGGCAGCCGCGGCCGGACGTGGAACGGACCGAAGGCCGAGCTGATCAGATGGCGCCAGTATTCGGCCTGGTCGCGGGCAGGATGGTCCGAGGTGTCAACGAGGGTGGGCATGGCGCTCCTCCGGTCGGCGGGGTCCCGGACGCCACCAGCCAGGCTTCTACGGCTCGACAGGAAGGTCAATGAGCGAGTCAGTACGAGGCTGCGCGCCGGCTTTGGCAGTCGCCGCCAAAGGCCCGGCACGCAGCGGCAAGACCGCCCGTCCCGCACCGGCCTATACATGTCGCGGACGAACTCCCAGGGAGCCCCCCAACCGGAAGATCCCGGACGACCCCCGAGAGGACCCTCATGCCAGCGCACGAGCAGGACCCCGGCCAGGTGCAGGACCCCGGCACCGGCCAGGAACACGGCATCAGCCGTAAGAACTTCATCGTCGCGGCCAGCCTCGGCGCCCTCGCGCTGCCCGCCGCCGTGTCCGCGGCGGCGCCCGCGCAGGCCCGCACCGAGCCGCCGCGGCAGCCGCTCCGTCCGACCCCCAAGTGCGATGACGGGGACGACGACCCGACCCCGGCGCAGATGGAGGGCCCCTACTTCAAGCCCGGCTCGCCCGAGCGGTCGTCGATCGTGACGCCCGGAATGCCGGGCACCCCGCTCACCGTGACCGGAATCGTGTACTCCCTGTCGTGCCGGCCGGTGAACGGCGCGCTACTGGACTTCTGGCAAGCCGACTATTACGGCAATTACGACAATTCCGGATACACGCTACGCGGACATCAGTACTCGGACACATCGGGACAATTCAGTCTGACGACGATCGTGCCCGGCCTCTACCCGGGCCGCACCCGGCACATCCACGTCAAGGTCCAGGCGCCGTACCAGCCGATCCTGACGACGCAGCTGTACTTCCCCGACGAGCCGCGCAACTCCTCCGACGCGCTCTTCGACCCCGAGCTGCTGATGGAGGTGCAGTCGGGCCCGGACGGACGGTCCGCAGCGTTCGACTTCGTCCTGCAGGTGCCCTGACCCATCGCCCACCGGCAATCCGGGCGCCTTGTCCCGGATTGCCGGGAATGCGACCGAGCCGTGATGCGAATCCCCCACGAAACGCCAAGAGAATGGATAGTCTCCCACCGATCACACTTGGTTGTTGGTAAGGAAATCTGGGAGCAAACGCCGCATGAGCGCTGCCAACCGGGCACAGGTCATCACACGGTGGGGGGCCATCGCCTTCATGGCGGCCGCGGTCCTGACCGCCACCGCCGGTGGCTTCGCCCAGTCCTATGCCGGGCTCTACCACTGGGCACTCGAACACGGCCTGCGGGGCTGGAAGGCCGAGTCGTTCCCCCTGCTGGTCGACCTGTTCATCATCGTCGGGGAGCTCGGTCTCTTCCTGCTCGCCATAGACGCCTTCGTGCTGAAGCGCCGGGCCCTGCTGAGCTGGGTCGACTTCTGCCTGCCGCTGACCATCGCCCTCGCGGGCTGGACGGCCAGCCTCATCTTCAACGTCGGCCACGTCGGCCACAAGAGCTTCTCCTACCAGGCGACGGCCGCCGTTCCCCCGATCGTGTCGATGCTCGGCCTGTTCGTGCTGCTGCGGACGCTGCACCGGTACGTGTCGGACAAGGTGGACGAGGCGGAGCCCAAGCCGCCCGAGCCGCAGACCCGCGCGATCGCCGGGCCGGTCACGCTGAACCAGATCACGCTGATGCCGCTGCGCAACACCGGCCCGTTCCCGCAGATCCAGGTTCCCGGCCACTCCGGCAAGGCGATCGAGTCCGGCACCTCGGCCGCCGCCGCCGAGGCCAAGGCCGCTCGTCAGCAGACCTCCGAGCCCGTGGCCGGCGCTTCCACACCGGCCCCGGCCCCGGCCC
>NZ_SMKY01000297.1 GCF_004349235.1 Actinomadura darangshiensis
GGGGCAGTGGACGCCGCCGCAGCCCGGTCCTGCGGGGCCGTATGGGCGGCCCGGGTATCCGCCCCCGGTGCCTCGGCCTGTGTACAAGCCGACCAAGCTGGAGCAGGCCATCGTCGGGTGGAAGCGGCCGGCGCGGCCGATGTCGCCGGCGTTGGCGGCGGGTGTGGCGATCGCCGGGGTCATCGGGGCGGTGACGCTCGGCCCGTCGGTGACGCACGGGCTCGGCGTCGGACTCCTCATCGCGGCCACGGCGGTCGCCTATGTGGCGGGCGCCTCGGCGTGGTCGGCCGGGCGGGGGCTGCGGCCCGCGTCCGCGAAGTACGGGCGGTTCGCGCAGCTGAACCGGACAGGGATCGTGTTCCTGCTGCTCGCGGTGGGTCTGTCCGCGACCGCCGCCTTCCGGGACGCCGAGTGGGTCGTCGTTCCCGCGATCCTGCTGGCCATGGCGGTGGGCTCCTACGGGACGTCCGGCGGACGGTCCTGGCCCGAGGTGCTGTTCGGCGGGGTCGCGTTCCTGCCCGCGGTCGGCGCCATGACGCCCTGGACGGTGCGCGGTGCGTATGGGGCGGTGACGTCGGGACGCGGCAACGCGTGGCCCGCCATCCGGACGGGCCTGATCGCGGCCGGGCTGCTCGGCGTGTTCGGCGGGCTGTTCGTCGGCGCGGACGCGGCGTTCGGCAGCCTGGCGTCCGGCCTCGTCCCCGAGGTGTCGGTGGGCTCGCTGTTCCTGTACGGGTTCGCGGGCGTGGCGACGCTGCTGCTAGCGTGCGCCGGCGCGTACCTCGGGCAGTCGCCGCCGCCGCTGCACCTGCTGGCGCCGGAGCGCGCCAAGCCCGCCGGACGCTGGTCGTGGGCCGTGCCGATCGCCGCGCTCGACCTGCTCTTCCTGGTGTTCTGCGCCATCCAGGCCGGGATCTTCCTCGCCGGCGACAAGGACGAGCTGCTCCGCTCGACGGGCCTCACCTACGCCGAGTACGCCCGGCAGGGGTTCTTCCAGCTCGTGGTCGTGACCGTGCTCGTGCTGGCGGTCGTGGCCGTCGCCAAGCGCTACGCGCCGTCCGCGAGCCGCGGCGACCGGGGGACCGTCCGGGTCCTGCTGGGGCTGCTGTGCGCGTTGACGCTCGTGGTGGTCGCCGTCGCGCTGCGGCGCCTGTACCTGTACGAGGAGTCGTACGGCTGGACGAGGCTGCGGCTGTGGGTGCACGCGTTCGAGCTGTGGCTCGGCGTCGTCGTGGTGATGGTCGCGGTCGCCGGCGTCGTCAGGGGGCGCGTGGCCTGGCTGCCCCGCGCGGTCGCCGCCACGGGCGCCATCGCGATGCTCGCCCTCGTGGCGGTCAACCCCGACCAGTTCATCGCCGAGCACAACGTCGCCCGGTACCGGGACACCGGCAAGATCGACATCGAGTACCTGCGGAACCTGTCCGCCGACGCCGTCCCGGCGCTGGACGAGCTGGACGAGCCGATGCGCTCGTGCGCGCTCCGCGGCATCGCCTACGACCTGAAGGAGGACGAGCCCGCGATGAGCGCCAACCTCGCCCGGAACCGGGCCCGCGACATCCTGGCGAAGCGCCCGTCCAACATCACGGCCGACTGCTCGAACCAGTCGTCGTATCGAGAGTGAGCAGGGCGTAGGCGGCGAGCGTCGAGTCGTCGGTGATGCGGCCGTCCCGGACGAGGGCCTTGAACTCGTCCCGGGACACCCATTTCTGCCGCATGTCCTGCTCCTCGGGCTCCCGGTCGGTCTCCCCGGCCACCAGGTCGGACGCGACGAAGATGTTGAAGCCCTGCCCGCTCGTCCCGTGCGAGCAGTTCAGGTAGCCGAGATGCGTCAGCGTCCCGGCGCGCAGGCCGGTCTCCTGGGCGAGTTCGAGGCGGGCGAGCTCCTCGGGGTCGGCGTTCTGCCGGCCGGGGAGCGAGCCCTGCGGGAAGCTCCACGTCCGCTTCCCGATCGGGTAGCGGTACTCCTCGACGAGGTGGAACCCGCCGTCCTCCATCGGGACGACCAGCACGAAGTCGGGCTTCTCGACGACCCCGTAGATGCCGCGCGAGCCGTCCAGCCGCTCGACCTCGTCCTCCCGGACGACCATCCACGGGTTCTCGTACACGACCCGCGTGCCCACCTGCCGGACCGCGGGCTCCCCGTTCTGGTTCATGCTCATGCTCCCGACCCGTAGCGGTAGACGAGTTCGTGCCGGTCGCCGACCACCACCCGGTGGGTGACCTCGACGACGCGGGCATCCTGGTCGTAGGCGCGGCGCCACAGCGTGAGGACGGGCTGGTCGGCGGCGATCTCCAGCGTCTCCTGCTCCTGCACGCGGGGCAGCCGGCACGTCACCGACTCCTCGAAGGTGATCCGGTGGCCCGCCTCCTCCAGCCGCGAGTAGAGGCCGCCCGGACCGGTGTTGACCTCCCGCAGCACCGGGATCTGCTCGACGACGTCGAGGATCACCCAGGTCGTCGCCGTCTGGACGGGCGGTTCGCCCTCCACGCCCTGCACGCGCGCCCGCTCCAGCACGCGCGTGCCGGGCGGGACGTCCAGGTGGGGCGCGAGCCGCTCGCCCGCCTCGATCTCGGCGACGGTCGTCCTGGTGAACGGTTTGCGCCCGTCCTTCTGCGCCGACACGTGGAATCCGCGCCAGGCGCCGACCTGCCGGGTGATGTCGGCCGCCGCGCGGCGCACCCGCGGCGCCGTCCTGACCTGGGTGCCCGCGTTGTGCCTGAGGTGGACGAGGCCCTGGTCGGCGAGGATGCGCAGGGCCCGCCGGACGGTGGAGCGGTCGGCGTCGTACGCGCGCGCCAGCTCCCGCTCGGAGGGCAGCCAGGCGCCCGGGTCGAGCTCGCCCTCGACGATGCGGGCGGCCAGCGCGTTGCTGATGGCCTGTGCCTTCGCGGGGGGTCGCGGCATTACCAGATCCTGCTCAGGGGTCGGTGCATTGACACCACACCGTACCGATCCCGTCCGGCCGGATGCCCTTTTGGGGTTCTGCCGAACGCGTTGTGGGCGGCGCTTGGTGGTCCTATGGTAGACCTACCATAAGCCGACCGAGGGAGCCCCGCGTGATGTCGGTGTCCATGTGCATGCCCGGGTGGCACAGCGAACGCTCGAACCGGGGCCTGCGGGCCACCCGCGTCACCCCGCTCTCGGACTACCAGCTGCTCAACGGCTGCCTTGAGGAGATCGTCGCGCTGGACGAGGGCGAGCTGTGGCTGCTCTGCGACGCGCAGACCCGGCTGGCCGAGCGCGTCGCCACCGCGGAGCGGCTGCGCTCGGCCCACCGGACCTGATCAGCCCCTGCGCAGGGTGACGACCTCGCCGGAGTCGCCGACGACCTCGCGGACCGGCGGGATGATCCGCTCGCCCGCGTTGTCGGCCAGCAGCGCCCGCGCCCGCAGCACGATCTCCAGGTCGAAGCGCAGGTCCGGGTCGAGCAGCTGGTCGCCGAACAGCTCCTCCAGCTGCCGCAGCCGGTACCGGACGGTCTGCGGGTGGACGTGCAGCCGCATCGCGACCTCGTTGGCGTTGCGGCCCGACTGCAGCCACGCCAGCAGCGTCTCGGCGAGCCGGTCCTGCTGGCTGGCCCGCAGGTGCGCCAGCGGCGCGAGCCGCAGGTCGGCGAGCGAGGTGATCAGCCCCTCGTCCTGGAACAGGATCAGCGTGGACATGTGCTCCACGCTGCGGATCACGCCGCTCTCCGCCTCGATCACCCCGCGCTGGACGAGGCACAGCGTCTTGCGCGCCCACTGGATCGACCGCGCCGCCTCCATCAGCGGGACGGTCGGGCCGACGACGGCGAGCGTCCCGGACAGCGCGCGGTCGACGAGCTTGGCGCGGCCCGGCCCGTCCGGGTCCGGGATGATCAGGCTCGGGGTGCGGCGGGTCAGGTCGGCGAGGACGTCCGGCGGGAACGCGGGCTGCCGGGTGTCCTGGTGGGGGCGGCCGAGCGCGACCGCGGCGATCGTCCGCGGGACGGGCCAGTGCGCGGCGGCGGCGAGGTCGGCGATCGCCTCCTGCGCGGCGGGCGGGTCGGCGAACAGCAGGTCGAGCAGCCGCTTGCGGCGGCGCTGCATCTCGCCCGCCACGGCGGCCTTGGCCTGCGAATACCCTTCGGCGGCGGCGTGCGCGAGCTCGTCCTGGAACTCCATCAGGACCTCGCCGACGGCACCGAGCAGGCGCGGCGGCACCTGCAGGACCTCGGCGCCCTCGGTCATCCGCCGCCACGCCACCATGCCGCCGACCCGCATCGCGGTCTGCATGGCGTCGAGGCTGCGGCCCTCGCCCGCCTCGCCGCGGCCGATGGCGCGGAAGAAGTCGGTCACCGGGGCGGGATCATGGCCGGGATCGGCCACCCGCTCGACGAAGAAGTGGAGTACGCGCTCGACGGCGAGGCGGAGGGTGCCCGAATAGGACCCGTCCCCCGGCCGGTCGTACTCCCTGACGCGCGTCTGGATCTCCTGGATCATGTCGTCCGCGACCTCGTCGAGGTGCGGTCGCATGTGATCTGCCAGTTCCTGCGGCAGATCCGCCCACGGGCGCCCGTTGGTGGTCGAACCGTCGTTCGCCACGAAACCTCCCAGCTCCGTCCCCGAGCGTTGCGCGCCGTACACGCGGGGTAATTACTTACTTATGGGACCTGTGTGGGGCAAATCATGACCCGTGGCGAGCCCGGGCGCAAAGTCTAAGTTGAGATACGTCCAGCTTTGGCCGGGCGGTTGAACGACGTGATCAGGGCTCTTGGCGAGTGTTCCGCGGCCCGGACCCTCTGGCCGGGGCGGCCGTCCGGTGCGACAGTGAAGGGCACGGACGAGCACTGCGTGAGGTGGTCACGTGCCAGCGAACCCCGGCGACCGCGTACCTCCCGAGTCCCTGGCCGCGGCCGGCCGGGCCATCGACGAAAGGTTCGGCGCCGCGGCGTTCATGCGGAAGGCGCTCCGCAAGGCGTTCCCCGACCACTGGAGCTTCCTGCTCGGCGAGATCGCCATGTACTCGTTCCTCATCATCGTGCTGACGGGCGTCTACCTGACGCTGTTCTTCGTCCCGAGCATGAACGAGGTCGTCTACGACGGGTCGTACGGGCCGCTGCGGGGCGTCCGGATGAGCGAGGCGTACGCGTCCACGCTGCACATCACCTTCGACGTGCGCGGCGGGCTGCTCATGCGGCAGATCCACCACTGGTCGACCAACATCTTCCTGGCCGCGATCGTCATCCACCTGCTGCGCAACTTCTTCACCGGCGCGTTCCGTAAGCCGCGCGAGCTCAACTGGCTCATCGGGATCGTGCTGTTCATGCTGGTGATGGTGAACGGCCTGTTCGGCTACTCGCTGCCGGACGACCTGCTGTCCGGCACCGGCCTCCGCATCCTCGAAGGCGTCATCGCTTCGATCCCGGTCGTCGGCTCCTACGCGCTGATGTTCCTGTTCGGCGGCGAGTTCCCCGGGACGGAGATCATCCCGCGGCTCTACGTCATCCACATCCTGCTGATCCCCGGCATCCTGCTGGCGCTGATCCCGCTGCACGCCGTCGTCCTCACCTGGCGGCAGACGCACACGCAGTTCCCCGGCAAGGGCAGCACCAACACGACCGTCCGCGGCTACCCGTTCTTCCCCGTCTTCATCGCCAAGACGACCGCGTTCTTCCTCTGGGTGTTCGCCGCGACCGCGCTGCTGGCGACGTTCTTCCAGATCAACCCGATCTGGCTGTTCGGACCGTACGACCCCGGCGCGATCAGCTCCGGCTCGCAGCCCGACTGGTACATGGGCTGGCTGGAAGGGTCGCTGCGGATGATGCCCGCGTGGGAGATCAACGCCTGGGGCCACACGGTGCCGATGAGCGTCCTGATCCCGGCGCTCGGCGTGCCCGGCGTCCTGTTCACCGGCCTCGCCGTGTACCCGTTCCTCGAACGGTGGGTCACCGGCGACAACCGGGTCCACCATCTCCTCGACCGGCCGCGGGACGTCCCCGCCCGGACCGGCATCGGCGCCGGCGGCGTCGTCTTCTACGGCGTCCTCTGGGCGGGCGGCGGCAACGACGTCATCGCCGACCACTTCGACATCCCGCTGTTCTGGACGACCTGGTTCTTCCGCTTCGCGATCGTCCTCGGCCCCATCCTGGCCTACATCGCCGCATACCGGATCTGCCTCGGCCTCCAGCGCCGCGACCTCGGCCTGGCCCGGCACGGCCTGGAGACCGGCGTCATCCGGCGCCTCCCGAACGGCGAGTACATCGAGGTCGAGGTCCCGCTCGGCGAGGAGCGCCTCGCCCCGGTGACGGACGCCCGTCCACCCGCGGCCGTCGCTCTCGAACGTCCCGACACCGAAGGGGTGACCGCGCCCGCCGCCCGCACCCGCCTCGGCCGCCTGCGCATCGCCCTGAACCGCCGCTTCCTCCGCGACCTCGGCTCCCCGCCCACCCCGGAAAGCGCCGACAAGCACAAGGCCATCGGCCCCTGACCCGTCCCGCCGCCCGTCCGGTGGCCGGGCGATCAAGATCGCACAACGAAATCGAAACGGGGACTGGGTCCGGAACGAGGCACGACCTGATCATGGGCTGTGCGTGCTCACGGCCCCCTCCGGCCGCGAGCCATGCGCGCGCCTGAGAGGAGGTGAAGGCGACGCCCGGTGGCCGTGTCCTCCCGGCCGGCGGGCAGGGCCGGGGAATGTGTTCGCGTACCTCGTCCGGCGCCTGTTCGGCGCCTTCTTCATGCTGCTGCTGATCAGCCTGGTCACCTTTGGCATCTTCTTCTGGATCCCGAAGCTGGCGGGGCAGACCACCGACCAGATCGCGGCGGCCTACGTCGGGCGGGCGGCCACCCCGGAGGCGATCCAGGACACCAAGGAGCGCCTCGGCCTCGACGAACCCGTCGTGGTCCAGTACGGCAACTGGGTGAAGTCGATCGTCGCCGGGACGGACTACGACGCCGGCCCCGTCACCGACCACTGCCCGGCGCCCTGCCTCGGCTACTCGTTCCGCAGCAGCCGCCCCGTCCTGGGGACGCTCGTAGACCGGGCTCCGGCGACCGCGTCACTGGCCTTCGGCGCATCGGTCATCTGGCTGATCGGCGGCATCGCCACCGGGGTGCTCTCGGCGCTGCGCCGGGGCTCGGTCTGGGACCGGGCGGCCATGGTCATCGCGCTGAGCGGCGTCTCGCTGCCGATCTACTTCACCGGCCTGGTCTCGCTCGCCCTCTTCTCCTACACCCTGAAGATCTTTCCCGGCGGGGGCAGTTACCAGCCCTTCACCGACGATCCCGTGATGTGGTTCCAGGCGCTCGTCCTGCCGTGGGTGACGCTCGCCTTCCTCTATGCGGCGATGTACGCGCGCCTCACCAGGGCGGGCATGCTGGAGACGCTGAACGAGGACTACATCCGCACCGCCCGGGCCAAGGGGCTGCCGGAGACGTCCGTCGTCCTCAAGCACGCGCTGCGCTCCTGCCTGACGCCGATCATGACGGTCTTCGGCCTCGACCTGGGGCTGCTGCTCGGCGGCGCGGTGCTGACCGAGAACACTTTCAGCATTCCCGGCCTGGGGCAGCTCGCGCTGTCCTCGGTCAAGAGCGGCGACCTGCCGATGGTCCTCGGCGTCACGCTGATCACGTCCGCCTCGATCGTCTTCCTCAACCTGCTCGTCGACATCCTGTACGCGGTCGTCGACCCCAGAGTCCGCCTCGGCTGACGTTGCCCTCACCCGCCGTTGAGATCGCGCGCGGGGTCCAGGCGAAAGACGGCCGTGGTCGTGGTGTGCGGCGTGATGTCGGTGATCGGCGCATCCACGGCGAAGGGCAACTCGGGGTCCTGGTAGCCGGCCTGCGGCAGGTACGTCGCGAGCACCGCGGCCGCCTCCGCACCCTCGATCAGCACGCTCGCATGGTCGGTGTCGGCGCCGTCCGGACCGTCCCGCTCGACGGTGCAGCGTCCCGCCGCGATCAGGTTGCGCACCCAGTCGCGGCGGCGGATCGCCGAGCACAGGTAGAGGTGGCCGCCGACCTGGGTCACGTTGATGCCGAAGCGGCGGGGCCGTCCGGTCGTCCGTCCGCGCACCCTGATCACCCGGCGCACCGGGGCGCCTTCGCGGTAGGGCTGGACGGGCTCCGCACGAATGTCCTCGATCGCCCGCGCCATCATCTCCCGGTAGTCGGCAGGTGAATCCATATCGCGTCCTCCCTAAAACCGGACCGCTGGTCCGTATCGTTTTCCGGAGCTACGATACGGACCAGCGGTCCGGAAGAGCAAGGGGAGCCGATGGACAGGACGGAACGGGCGGACGCCGTCCGCAATCGTGCGGCGGTCCTGTCGGCGGCGGCCGAGCTGTTCGACCGGGAGGACGTCCAGGACGTGTCGATGAGCGACATCGCCGCCGCCGCCGGCGTGGGGAAGGGGACCGTGTTCCGCCGCTTCGGCGACCGCACCGCCCTCATCGAGGCGGTCCTGCAACCGAGGGTCTCCGCGTTGCGGGAGGCGGTGGAGTCAGGCCCGCCACCCCTGGGACCAGGCGGGACGCCAGGCGACGCCCTGCACCGCTACCTCGACGCACTCCTCGACTTCGTCTGGGCCAACCGTGGTCTCATCCGGGCGCTGGAGCATCGCGGCCCCTACGCCTACTACGCCAACGCGGCGAGCCAGTTCTGGATCGAGGAACTGGCCCGCCGCCTGGCCGCCGCCCGTCCCGGCGACGATGCCGACTACCTGGCCCACGCCGTCTTCACCGCCCTGCGCGCCGACGTGATCGACTACCTCGTCACCGCACAGGACATGCACCCGGACCGCATCCGCGCCGGCCTCCACAACCTCGCCCTGCCCGCCTGACGGGCGCGCCGCTGTTCAGTCCGTGATCAGGGACGGAGAAGCGGCCGACTCATCGGCCGCCGGAACGGTGCGCGCCGTCTTACGGCCGGTGGCGAGCATGACGAGCAATGAGGCCGCTGTCAGCGCGACGCCGAACCAGACGACGCTCGTGACGCCCAGACCGTCGGCGAACAGCCCGCCGAACAGTGCCCCGAGCGCAATGGACGTGTTGTACGCCATGGTGTTGAGCGACATCGCGGCTTCAAAGGTCTCGGGCGCTGCGGCCAGCGTCATGTTGACCTGGGACAACTGCACGACACCGAAGGAAAGTCCCCAGAGGACGAGTGCGACGACCGAACCGGCCGTCCCGGCACCGATCGTGAGCAGCAATAGCAGGGACACCACGAGTCCCACGGCGCCGACGATGAAGCTGCCGCGCAGGCTCCTGTTGACCGTGTATCCGGCGATGAAGTTTCCGGCGGCGCCGCCGATGCCGAAAATGATCAGCACCACCGTGATGAAGGTGGGCGTGGCGGATGCGTTCTCCTCCAAGAAGGGCCGCACGAAGGTGTAGGCCCCGAAATGGCCGAGCACGAACAGCACGACGGTGACGAGCACGAACCGCAGCGGCACGTTCGTGCGCGGGAGCCCGAAAACCTCCCGGACGGAGACCGCGTTCGCCGACGGCAGCGACGGGACAATGGCGGCGACGGCGAGGAACACCAGCAGGCTGAGACCGGCCCAGATGAGGAACGTCGTCCGCCAGTCGGTGAGGTTCTCCAGGACCGTCCCCAGCGGGATGCCCACCACAGTGGCGATCGAAATGCCGGACATCACGATCGCGGCCGCCCTGCTCGCGTGGCGTTCCGGAACGAGACGCATCGCCATGCTCACGCCTATCGCCCAGAACACTCCGCTCGCGAACCCCATGATGAGCCGCGTCGTCAGGACCACCGGATAGTTCGGCGAAATGGCGGTGAGCAGGTTTCCCAGTGCCAGTATGGCGAGCAGCGTGGACAGCAGCACGCGCCTGTTCACACGCCTTGTCCATGCCACGATGAACGTCACGCCCAGCCCCGCCGAGACGCCGTACAAAGTGACCATCAGTGCGGCGACTCCCACCTGGATACCGAGGCTTCCGCTCAGCGGAGTAAGGAGGCCGACGGGCATCAACTCGGTGGTGAGGAAGGCGAACAGACTGGCCGTGATCGCGGCGACCCCGAGCCATCCCCGCGCGGTCGAGTGCGAATGCTCTCCCATTACTCGGCGTCCTCGGCGTACCAGCGCAGTTCGATGACGTTGCCGTCCGGGTCCTCGACGTACACCGACTGCCCGGTGCCGCGTGCGCCGGACCGGGCGACCGGCCCCTCCAGCACGGTGAGGGCGCCGGACTCGATCGCCTGCCGCCAGTCGAGCGGCTCCACGACCAGGCAGAAGTGGTCCACGTTGGACCCGCCGCGCGAGCCACCGAGCAGGTCGATGATCGTGAACTCGTTGACCCGCACTGACGGGAAGGAGACCTCGCCCGCCCGCCACTCCGCGACCCGCTCCTGCGCGAGCCCGAGCGTTCCCGAGTAGAACTCCAGCGACCGCTCGACGTCCTGCACGTTCAGCACCAGGTGATCGAAACCCGTCACACGCATTGCCGACCTCCTCCACAGCCGTCCGGACCCGTTACCGAGAGCCCGGAGCACCAATATCTCAACGTTGAAGTGTTCAACGCTGAGGAGACTACGCCAGTGATACCTTGACGTCAAACACTTCAACGTTAAGGAGTTCAGGTGGAGCGTGAGCGTGACGCGGTCGACCTCGTCGTGGAGCAGTGGGCCCGCGCCCGCCCGGACCTCGACGCGTCCCCCATGCGGGTCCTCGGCCGCCTCTCCCGGCTGACCCGGATCGCCGAACGCGAACTCAAGGCGCTCTTCAGCGAGTTCGGGCTGGAGCGAGGCGAGTTCGACGTCCTCGCCACCCTGCGCCGCGCCGGCTCGCCCGAAGGCATGACCGCCGGAATGCTGGCCCGCTCCTCGATGGTGACCTCGGGCGCCGTCACCAACCGGCTGGATCGCCTCGTCGCCAAGGGCTACGTCACACGCGAAGTCGACCCCGCGAACCGCCGCACCGTAGTCGTCGCCCTGACCCCCACCGGCCGCGACCTAATCGACCGCGCCGTCGCCGCCCACATAGCCAACGAACAACGCATCCTCGCCGCCCTAGACCACCGACAGCAGGACGACCTGGCAGCCACCCTGCGCACCCTCCTCCTC
>NZ_SMKY01000298.1 GCF_004349235.1 Actinomadura darangshiensis
GAAGACGACGCTGCTGCGTTGCCTGGCGGGGTTGCAGCCGGCGGACGGGCGGGTCGGGGTGTTCGGCCGGCCGCCGGCCGACGAGCCGGATTTCTGGCGCGACGTCGTCATGGCCGGCGAAGAGCCTGCGTGGTATCCGGGGCTGACCGTCCGCGAGCACCTGGAGCTGATGGGCGCGGTGCACGGCCCGGCCGGGGCGCGGATGGACGCCGGGGCGGCGCTGGACCTTTTCGACCTCACCGCGCGGGCCGACCTGGTACCGCTGTCGCTGTCGACCGGGCAGCGGCAGCGGCTGTCGCTGGCGATGACATTGCTGAGGCCGAGCCGTGTGCTTCTGCTGGACGAGCCCGAGCGAGGTCTGGACACCGAGTTCCGGAGCCGCCTGGCCGGGATCATCGCCGGGTACGCGGACGGGGGAGGCACGGTGGTCATGGCGACCCACGACCTGCGTCTCGCCGAGGCGGCAGGCGCGCGGCCGGTCATCCTGGAGGCCGCATGAGCGGCGTCGCGAGCGCGACGGAGGTCCGGGCGTACATGCGAACGCGGCGACCCCGCGGGCGCACACTGTCGGACCGCTATGCGAGCCTTCTCGGGCTGGTGCTCGCGGTGGTGATCGCGGGTCCGGTGCTGGTCGGCGCGTTGTCGGCCGTGCCGCGCGAGGTCGACCCGTCGCGGGCGTCCGCGGGCGTGGCGCTGCTCGCGCTGCTTCTGGCGGGGGCGCTCTCGGCGGCCAGGATGTTCGGCCCTGTGGCGCTGCCCGCTGCGGACGCGGCGTGGCTGTTGCTGTCGCCGCTACCGCGCCGCGGCGTGCTCGGCCGTACGGCGGTCATCCTCATCGGGGTCTCGGTCCTGGCCGGCGCGGCGCTGGGGGTGGGCCTGCTGGCCGTTCTCGGTACGCAGGACCAGACCGTCCTGCGTCTGACCGCCGCGCTGGCGATCGGCGTCGCGACGATGGTGGGCGGGATGTCGGCGGCGGTGTCGGCCCAGGCTTTCGAGCGGTGGGACACGTGGCTGACCGGCGGGATCACCGTCATCGTGATCTCGGCGGGTATCGCGGCCTTCGCGGGTCTCGGCCCGGGCCGCCAGGCGGCGGCGTCCGTCGTCTCCGCGCCGCCGTCGGCCGTGATGGCGGTCGCGACGGCGTTCGTGGTGGCGGCTGCGGGGCTGGCCCTCCGCGCGTGGACGGCGCTCGGCCGCATCCCGGCACGTGCCGTGCTGGAAGCCTCCACCCGTACCGGTCACGCGGCCGTGGCGGCGGTCGTCATGGACCTTGGCGCCCTGACCTGGATCGCCGAGGACGCTCACTGGCGTGGCCGTTCCTTGCGCTCGCGTCCCTGGCCGTCCGGCCTGGGCCGCGCACCCGCACTGGCGGTCGCCTGGCAGGAGTGGCGGCGCCTGGCCCGCCGCCCCGTCCGCGTCGCCCTTCTCGCGTCATCCGCGCTTCTTCCAGTGCTGGTCGCCCGCGCCACACCTGATGCGGCAGGGGGCGGCCTACCCGCGGCCGTCGCCGTCGTGCTGTGCGCGGGAGCCCTGACGGCCGCTGCCGCGGTCACGTCCGGAGCCCGGCGCGACGGGGACAACCCGGCGATGGCACGGCTGCTCGGCGCGGGTCCGCGGGCGCTGCTCGCCGCGCGGGCAATGGCTCCCGCGCTGCTGGGCGGCGGCTGGCTGGTGGCGGCGCTGGCGGCACTGGACGCGGCGGGTGCGCTGCCCGCCGGGCCGTGGTGGCTGCTGGGCGCGGCGTGCGGCCCCGCGCTGGCGGCCGGTGCGCTGCGGATGGCGCGGCGGCGGCCCGTGGACCACTCGATGCCCGTTCTGGACACACCGGTCGGCGCGTTCCCGACGGGTCCGATGCTGTGGGCGCTGACCGGTGCGGACGTCGCGGTGCTCGGCTGCGCGCCCGCGTTGGCGGCGCTCACCGGCGGGCCGTCCGCGGGGCTCCTGGCAGCGCAGGCGATGTCGGGCGCGACGGTGCTGGGCCTCTATCTCGGTCTGCGCGGACGCCGCCACTGAACCACTTTGGTCAGGACGGGTTCACTGTCCGCCGAACTTCAGGTGCGCGATCACGGGGTCGTGATCGGACGCGTAGATGCCGCCGAGGCGGTACGGGTCGATCTCGGACCAGGCCGTCCGGACGTTTCCCCGCGCCAGGATCCAGTCGATGCGCTTGCCGTCCGGCTCCGGAGGCCGCCAGTGGTTCTCGGTCCGATAGAGGGGACCGTGCCGGCGGGCCGTCGTCCAGGTGTCCCGGAAAGCGTCGGGCCCGGTGAGGAGCGAGTACACCGGCGACGTTCCGGCGGCGGAGTTGAAGTCACCGGTGAGCACCACGGGAGCCCCCGCCTGGAATTTCCGCACGCGCTCCAGAATGAGCCGTGCGCTTTTCACCCGAGAATCCGCCGACAGATTGTCCAAATGCGTATTGGCCTGGTACAGCACCTTGCCGGTGCGCCGGTCGCGGAACTTCGCCCACGTCACCATCCGGACATACCGGTTTCCCCAGGTCGCCGAGCCGATGACGGACGGGGTGTCGGAGAGCCAGAAATGGTCGAAGTCCAGCACCTCGAACCGCTGCTTGCGGTAGAAGATCGCGAGGAACTGGTCGCGGGTGCCGCCCTGGCTGCCGAGCCCGATCCAGCCGTAGTCCGGCAGCGCCCGCGCCAGGTCGCGCACCTGGTACCACCGAGCCTCCTGCACGCCCAGCAGGTCGGGTTCATGGTCGTCCAGCAGATGCCGGACCAGCGGCAGCCGGGTCTTCCAGTCCTTGGGCGGCGGATCGTTCACGCCGCGCAGGTTGTAGGTCATCACGCGCACGGTGCCGTCGCTGTCGGCCTTCGGCTTGGCCAGCACGAACCCGGACACGAGCAGCACGGCCCCGGCCGCGACCACCGGCCAGAACCACCGGCGCCGCAGAATGCGCCCGAACACCCCGCTCACACCGCCGGCCCGCGCCGAGGCAGGCCACCCTCCGCCGTCATCGAGCCACCCGCCCATCCTCGACCACTTTCAGGATATATCGCTTATCCTTTCTTGTCCATTTTCAATATAGAACTGCGGCACTCTCTATATTGCCCTCGCCTTTAGAAGAAAGGCAGGCAATGTCGGTCCGCGTCGGGGGAAAGTACGCTCGGAGCATGATTCTTGAACACCGAGGTCGGCGCCCAGTGGTCCCCGAGTCGGCCTATGTCGCGCCTTCGGCCGTCCTGTGCGGAGCGGTCGTCCTGGGGGAGCGGGCCCGCATCCTGCACGGAGCCGTCCTCACGGCGGAGGACGGCGCCGTGCGGACGGGCGCCGACGTGGTCGTCATGGAGAACGCGCTGATCCGCGGACGGGCCGGCCACCCGGCGACCCTTGGGGACGCCGTGCTGGTCGGCCCCCACGCACACGTCAACGGCGCCACCATCGAAGACGAGGTCTTCGTGGCCACGGGCGCGTCCCTCTTCCCGGGCTCGGTGGCCGGAACACGCTCCGAACTGCGCATCAACAGCGTCCTGCACGCCAACTCGCGCCTCGCCCCGGACACGGTCGTCCCCATCAACTGGATAGCGGCCGGCGATCCAGCCGAACTGTTCTCTCCGGACCGGCACGACGACCTCTGGGAGAAGCAGCGCGACCTGGACTTCCCCGGCACCGTCTACGGCGTCCCGCGTGGTACCTCAATGCGCGAGATCATGTCCCGCCAAGCCGGGTTCTATGCCGCCCACAAGGACGACCGCCGCCTCAGCGAGTGACTGGTCGCTCCTGCGCTTCTCGTCGTCCGAAGGCGCCCGGACCGGCGTGGAGGAGACCGATCAGCAGAACTCCCAATGCGGCGGAACCGAAGGCCGCCGCCGGATGCTGGTCGCCGTGCGCCCAGTAGAGGAGCAGCGCGGCCAGGACGAGCCCGGCCCATCCGCCGATGAAGTTCGGGACGGGCCCGTTCCCGGTCAGGTTCGGATAACGCTTCCGGGTGATGCCGTGGACGAAGTGCGGAAAGGCGTTGCCGCCCATCACGCCGCCGAGAAGGCTGAGGCCGATCGTCTGCCACATTGGGGGCTCCTTACTGCAAGCCGGACTGGCGGAGCAGGGGAAACAGAACGTCGTCGATGAGGCGGCGCAGGTAGGCGTCGTCGAGAGGCTCGCCGCTGACGAAGAGCCGGGCGAACAACATGGCGGAGCTGATCTCGACGAAAAGCGCGTGGTCGACGGTGGACGGCAGCTCACCACGAGCGACGGCGCGGGCGATGACGTCACCGAACGCTTCCGACTTGACCGCGACGACCTGGCTCCGCACCACGGCGGCGAGTTCGGCGTCGCGCCGCATCGCGAGCATGAGTTCGAGGATGAGGGCGGCGTCCTGGCCGGTGAGGCTGGACCGCATGGCCAGCAGCACCGCCAGCAGGTCCTGGCGCAGGTCGCCGCTCTCGGCGGGCTCGGGGGCCGGGGCCGCGGCGTACCGCTTGACGGCGGACACGACGAGCTCGGGCTTGCCAGACCATCTGCGGTAGATCGTGGCCTTGCTGGACCGCGCCCGCGCCGCCACCGCGTCCATCGTCAGCCGGTCATAGCCGACCTCGCCCAGCAACTCCAGCGTGGCCACCAAGATCGCTGCCTCGCGCACCTCGCCACGCCGTCCCTGAGCCACGATGTCCGCCCTCTCCGAACGAAACGAAACCGTTCCGTACACTACGCCCGCAAGAAAGTGTACGCAACCGTTTCGTTCGAGGGTGCCGATGCGCCGGGCGACGCGGTTCCCAGCGGACGGTCCCCATTGGCTGGATAGCAGCTGGCGACCCCGCGGAACTGTAATGGCCCGCCGAGCCGACTTCTACGCCCCCCCACGAACACGACCGCTCCTGCACCGGCTGACGCTGCCGGTGAATGCCGCCAAAAGTGCGGCGTCCCGGGACCTTCCGGCCCCGGGACGCCTTCACGATCAGTGCCAGTCCAAGCTACGCATCCTGTCCACCTCCCTTCTGCCTCGGCTCGATTGCTCCGCGAACCTGATCGTCGTCAGCGAGACGGCCGGATGCGCGTCATCGTCCTAAAGGCGACGTGCCTGCGGTTTGTCAGGTCCACTGGAGCTCGCGCATTCGGTTCACCTCCGTCGGTCTAGGAGCGGTTCATTTCGTCCGGCGCGCCGCGGGCAAGTGCGATGGGTCATGCGGGGGTGGGGGAGGCTATTGGCGCGCGGTGGCAACGGCGCCAGGTCAGGGCGAGGGGAATGCCTGCGGCTACGCCCAAGGCACCGAAGAGGGCCACCGCGAAGGGCGGGGTCATCGGCCTGGCCGTCAGGCCGGCGAGCACCATGCCGAGCCCCTGCGCGGCGGTGAGCGCGGACGCCGCGACGCCCGTCGCCTGGCCGCGCAACTCGTCGGGGACGATGCGCACGAACTCGGCGTTCGCCGACGTCTGGTAGGCGGTGAACAGGCCGGAAACCGTCCACAACGCGAGCGTCGCGACGAGCCCGGGGCGCAGCGCGCACCCGAGCAGCGGCACGCTGGTCAGCACCGCTAGGACGCCGGTGACACGGAGCCGCGGACCGGCCGGAACGAGACGCGTGAAGACCAGCATGCCGACCACGCCACCCACCGGCATCGCTGCGTACAGCAGGCCGACCGCGGCGGTGCCCGCGCCGATATCGGCGGCGTACGGCACCGCGAGAGCCTCCGGCGCCATGTAGAAGCCGGCGAGCGCCGCCAGGCCGACCAGCGCCGCGAGCCGGGGGTCGGCGGCGATCAGTCGCACCGCCGCCTTGCCGGGCACCGCACGGGGGCCGCCCGCCGCGGCGGCCGCCCGGTACCGGACGCCCGCGCGAACGATCAGCGCGCTCACCGCGAACGCCGCGGCGTCCACGGCGAGTGAGAGGCGCGGCCCGATCGCCGCCACGACGACCCCACCTGCGGCGAAACCCGCGAGGTTGGCGAGCTGCCCGCTCATCTGGTTGACCGCCACGCCGAGCGGGTAGGCCGCGCCGTCCAGAACCTGGGGCGTCGTCGCGATGCGCGCGGCCCGGTCCGCCGGGGAGAGGAACTGCGCGGCGAACACGAGCCCGCAGACCACCGCGAACGGGACGTGGCTCGGCAGGGCGCACACGATCAGGACCATCCGGACGAGGTCCGTCGCGACCATCACCCGCCGGCGCGGCCACCGGTCGGCCAGTCCGCTCAGCAGCGGCCCGCCGACCAGCGACGGGAGCAGCGTCATCGCGTACGTGAAGGCGGTGACCGCCGCCGATCCCGTCCGCTCGTACGCCAGCACCGTGACGGCGACCCGCGCCAGCACGTCGCCGACCTTGGAGGTGAGCCCGGACGCCCACAGCGCGCGGAACTCACCCGAGGAGAACACCGCACGCAGGCCGACGTCACCCATTGACTCCTCCTCCGGGGGCTGCCGCGTTCGAATCCGGGGCGGGGCAAAGGCGGGCAGGCCCCGCCCGGGACCGCGACCCGATGCCGGACGGGCCCGGTCGACCAGCGTCGGATCACCCATTCGGGAACACGACTCGTCAGCCCCAAGTGAAATCGCGCATGCACGCCACCTCCCTCGAATCGGCTCGGATCGGTCGTCCTACGAAGGCCGGCGGCCTTGGAACGGACTGAGTTCGCGCGTGCCCTGCGACTCTTCCGTCCGCTTCGGGCGGCCCCCGGCGGTTGTCGAGGGGGGCGGTCAGTTCCAGTTGAGGTCGCGTACTGATTCACCTCCCGTGGCTTCGATGGGCGCCCTGTGGAGCGCCGGTGAGATCGTCTCCGACCTTGGTATAAGAGCGGTATATGAACCACATTCGGCCACGTGAGGGCGGGTGGGGCCGATCCCGGGCGTTCGGTCAGCGGCACCCGGCGGCGGGCCAGGGAAGTGGTGCTGCGGTCGTCAGTCCGCGCGTTCCTCGTTCGGCGTGACGTCGGCTGTTCGCCGGTCGTCGCGGTAGTGGCCCGGTGCGACACCGAATTCGCGTTTGAAGGCATGCGAGAACGCGAACGGTGAAGCGTAGCCCAGTTGGCGTGCCACCGCCGCGAGCCCGAGGTCCGTATCGCTCAGCAGACGCGTCGCGAGCGTCATCCGCCACTGCGTCAGGTAGGTCATCGGGGCCTGCCCGACCAGACCCGTGAAGCGTCTCGCGAGCGTGGTGCGGGAGAGCCCGGCCGCCGCCGCGAGGTCCTCGACCCGCCACGGCCTGCCCGGGTCGCTGTGCATCGCTTCGAGCACCGACGTGATGGCGGGATCGCGGAGCGCCCGGGGCCAGCCCCCGTCCCCGTGGTCATCGAACCAAGCGCGGACCATGTAGATGAGGAGCAGATCGAGCAGGCCGGCGAGCGCCGCGTCCCGGCCCGGGCGCCGCGTCGTCGTCTCGGCGGCGAGCAGGTCTACCGCCGCGCGCAGGTGCCGATGGTCCCCGGCCTGGGTGGGAAGGTGCACGAGCTCGGGGAGCGTCCTCAGCAACGGGTGGGTCCGCCGCCGATCCAGCCGGTACTTCCCGCACAGCATCTCGACGCTCCCCGCAGGATCGGCCACCGCGGTCTCGAAGGGCACCGGGTGCGTGCCGTCGCGCGAGTCCGAGAGCACGTGCGCGTGCCCCGCGGGCAGGAGCACCACGTCCCCGGTGCCGAGTTGGATGGGCTTTCGCCGGTCCATCAGCAGCCAACCCGAACCGCGCACGACGACGTGGAAGCCCGCACCGTCGTAAGGCACAAAGCGGTAGCACCACGGGGAGCCGACCCGCAGGCGGTTCGCCGAGGGCCGCCCGGTTCGCATGACCCCGATGATGTCGCTGAGCAGGTCCACGGCCGCATACTACGCCCGCCCGATGAGACGATTGAGCATCAGACTGGGTGAATCGATCATTTATCGGCCCGACCGTCCACCCTAGAGTGGCGCTATGAGTGATTTCACCATCGGTGACGTCGAGGTGACCAAGGTGCCCGAATGGATCGGCGAGATCGCGCCGGCCAGGGTCATCATCCCCGACAGCACCCCGCAGATCTGGCGGGACAACCAAGCGTGGCTCGCGCCCGATCACTGGAATCCCGACACGGACGGCTACCACGCCGCGGTGCAGACCTGGGTCCTGCGCAGCGAGGGCAAGACGGTGCTCGTCGACACCGGGGTGGGCGACGGCCGCGACCGGCCGCAGATTCCGATGTTCGACCACCTGGACACCGGCTTTCTGGACCGGCTCGCCGCAGCTGGTGTGCGAGCGGACGAGGTGGACGTCGTCGTCAACACCCACATCCACTACGACCACGTCGGCTGGAACACGATCGGCGGCGACGGAGACTGGGAACCGGCGTTCCCGAACGCGACCTACCTCATCCCGGCCGTCGACCAGCGGTACTTCGCCCCCGAGAACGCGCACCGGCGTCCGGCTCCGCGCAGCGACAACGAACGCCTGCGGCAGCAGGGAAGCCTTCTCGTCTACGCCGACAGCATCGCACCCGTGCTCGCCAAGGCCACGCTCTGGGAAGACACGTACCGAGTGGACGGCAACCTCACCCTGGAACCGGCACCAGGCCACACCCCAGGATCAGCCGTACTCCGCGTACGGTCGCGCGGCCACAGGGCCGTGTTCGTCGGCGACGTCATGCACAGCCCTGTGCAAATCCTCGAACCCGAATACAACAGCTGCTTCTGCGAGGACCGACCCCAGGCGGCCGCCACCCGGCACCGGCTACTCGAACGGGCCGCCGACGAGGTGGAAATCGTGATCCCCGCGCACTTCGCCGGAGCCGGCGCCGTCGAAGTAGAACGGCAAGGCGACCGATTCCAGGTAGCCGCCGGCGTATGCGGGTCGTTCAATCCCGGTATCGTCCACCACGCAAGTCCAGGATTTGGTAGGGCTCGATCCGGTCGGCTGTGCGCAGGTCTGGGAAGTCGAGGCCGAGCTCGAAGGAACCGGTAACGCCGCCGCCCGGGCCGGTTCTGAGAAAACCGCCGAAGGTGCCCTCGTCAGGGAGATAGCCGATGGTCACGCCGTCGGCGATGACGGTCCTTTCACGCACGATGCGTGCCCGATGGCCGACCGCCAGCCCGTCCTTGCTCATGCGCTTCTTCCGGTAGCGCTCGCCTGGGTCGACCATGGCGTGGGCAACGACGCCGTCTGAGCGCATCTGGTGCACGAAGAGCTCGGCACTGCGCGCCTCCGTCCACACCGGTGCCGGCACGTCATAGGCCACAACGGCGTCTCCAGGCCGTAAGTCGGAGAAGCCGAGATACAAGGATCCGCTGTGCGCGCGAAGCTCGTCGACCACCTGGCCGGCCGTGTCGGTCACGAACAGCAGCCGCAACGCCTCGGCCACCGGTTCCCCACCGCGAACGACCCGTACGCGGTCGCCTGCCGTCAAGGTCCCCTCAATCGGGCCGACCCGCGCGGCCGGACCGACCAGCGGATCACCGTCCACGCCCCGGACTTCGGCACTTCCCAGCCGACGCTCGACACCGGTGGCCTGATATCCCGGCATCAGCCGGCCATCGGTGGTCCTCGCGCGCATGTAGACCTCGAAGCGGTCGCCCTCGCGGACGTCGCCGCACCCGCTGGCCACCGCGCACCGTCCGGAGGCGCCGACGGCCTCCAACGCCTCAAGCCGATTTCCGACGAAGGATTTCTCCCTGATCAGCGCGCCCACGTGCAGGTCCTCGGCGATCAGCACGCCGTCGCGGAACAGACGGGCCCGCGACCCGCGGACGATGTCACCGTCCTTCACCCGGCACTCCGGGAGCAGGCCGAAACCCGGGACATCCAGGCCCCCCGACACGGTCATCCAACCGAGCCGCCGCTCTCCGATCCAGATGGTGGTCTCGTTCACGTGCTCCCTCCTCGTCCGAAGGCATCTTGATCTCCACGGCCCCGGACGAGCCGCAACCTTTCGGCCCGGCCTCGTGCTTGGACGCTTGGACCATTCCTCGAAGCATGGGCCGAGCCGGTACTTGACGGGCTTGGCTGCGGGGTTCGTCTACGAGTTGCAAGAGCGGACGGCCCGCAGGAAGGCGGCCCACTCGCGAGGTGTGAAGTCGAGGATGGGGCCGTTCTCGCCCTGCTTGGTGTCGCGGACCCCGATGGTGCCAAGCAAGCCACGTCCAGCCTCGACACATTCGGAGTCCGGGTTGCTGTGGCTGGACTTGCGCCAACTGGTGTAGCGGGGGGTCATGGCTCGCCTGCCTCTTCGCTCAATCGGTCGGCCGTATCCGCCAATAGGGAGATGCTTTCCAGGGCGGGCAAGGTGGCCTTCCGGAGTCGGTTGAAGTACCGCTCATACTCTGCCACCTCGCTAGGCTCGGTGTGAACGAGACAGGTGTTGGCGTTCTCCGCGACGACCAGGGTGGGGTCTGTTGGGTCCGGGAATGTGTAAAGCATGTAGCCGGACGGCGGCAGACGGCCTGGTTCGAGGCGCGCTTCGAGCGACAGGATCAGGATCGTAAAGCGCGGTTCACGAGTGAGTGTCTCCACCATGTGGCGTAGTTGAGCTGCCATGGCCTGTGGAGCGACGGGCAGGCGCTTTAGGACGAACTCGTCCAGGATGATCTCGCCGATCGGCCCTCCACGCCGGAAAACGCCCTGCTGTCGCTGCAGCCGCGCCTCCAGGCTGCGTTGAGGTATGTAGCTCAACTCGGATCCTTCGGCGAGGTCCATTTCGACAAGCGCCTGCATGAAGTCGGGGGACTGCACGAGGCCGGGGATCGACATCTGGTTGTAGCCACGGATGGAGGCGGCACCCGACTCGATGTCGGCGTACATGCGTTGTCTGGCGCCCATGGCGTCGCCGTAGGAGTCCCACCAGCCGCGGTCGGCGGCGTCGCAGGCGATGTTGAAGATCTCGTCGAACTTGTCGCCGGTGACGCCGAGGATCCTCATGATCTTCACGATGTCGCGGACGTCGGGGCGGCAGCGGGCGTTCTCCAGTTTCGACACCGTCATGCGGGAGCGGTAGATGCGCTGGGCGAGTTCGTCGGCGGTCATGCCGTTCTGCTCGCGGAGGGTCCGCAACTCGGTGGCGAGGCGGCGCCGACGGACGAACGGGCTGGTCACCGGAGCCCTCCTGGAT
>NZ_SMKY01000299.1 GCF_004349235.1 Actinomadura darangshiensis
CCTGCCGGACGGCGCCGAAAGGGCCAGCCGCAACGCCCCGCGTCCGAGCATCGCGAACGTCTCCGCCGGATGCATGACGACCTCGAACCCCAGCAACCCGGTGTAGAACCCGATGGCCGCATCCACATCCCGGACGATGTAACGCACAAGCACAGTCTCGGTCACGACCAACACCTCCCCACCTGACCCGCGAGCACACACACTCCTCGCACTCAAGGGCCACAGTCGGTCACGCAGGCCGGGGGCGGCTGCCAGTACGCCTGGTCAGCCTCGTGAGCCGGCGGGCGGGGCGGTGAGGGCGTAGATCAGCAGGACGCACATCGCGATCGTCAGCACCGACCAGAGCGGGAAGGCCTGCAGGAACGCCAGATGCCCGATCGCCGCCAGGACGGCGAAGAACACACCCGTGGCGCGCGCCCACATCTTCCCGGCGACGATCCCCGCGCCGACGGCCACCTGGATGATGCCGAGGAACAGCCAGAACCATCCCCAGGCGGTGAAGTCGAACACCATGATCCGGTTGTCGCCGACGAGGTAGTAGTCGTCGTTGAACAGGGCGACCAGCCCGTCGATGATGTTGAACGCGCCGATGACCACGGCGAGGGTGCCGGCGAACGTCAGCCACCCCGACGTCCGCTGCCCGTGGCGTACCGCGGCCGGGCCCGAATCGTGAGCCATTTTGGTCGTCATTGAACCTCCCCGCACTCGCGGCCAAATCGGCCGCACCCCTATGTTCCGAAAAGGTCCCCCTTGTGCTGTGGCCGACAAACGGCGGTCGTCCTTTTCTTGGCAGGGCCCAGCCCTAACTCTGAACCCTGATTGGCAAAGGGGCCGCTGAGGTCAGGCGGGGGTGACGGGTCGGCGGGCGAGGACGAGGCGGGCGCGTGGGGTGCCGTTCTCGCGTTGGCCCAGGGACGTCAAGGGGACGGTCGTCACGGTGAATCCGGCCGCCGCCAGCTCGCCGCGAACCGCGTGCAGTGGGCAGGTGCGGTAGTACATGACGAATGGTGGGCGCCATACGGCGTTCCGTACGCGCATGGCCGCGTCGAATCCGAGCAGCGCCCAGTATCCGGCGGACGCGACGGGCGGCGGCGCGGTGATCGGGAAGGCGAAGGCGCCGCCGGGCCGCAGTGCGCGGTGCACCCCGGCGAAGAGGGCGGGCCGTTCGGCGGGCAGCAGGTGTCCGAGGGCCCCGAAGGTGACCGCGAGGTCGAAGGTCTCGGCGAAGGGCAGTTCCCGGACGTCGGCCTGCACCCAGTCGGCGTCCGGGTGCGCCGTGCGCGCCTGCGCGAGCATGCCGGCGCTGAAGTCGACGCCCGCAACGCGTCCATGGCACAGGGGTTCGAGGGTCCGCATGCCCGCACCCGTGCCGCAGCACACGTCCAGTCCCTGCTCGAACGGCCCCAGCGGACGCAACGCGTCGGTCGTCGCGTCGAGAATGCGGTCGGGTGTGCGGAAGGGCGTGCCGTCGAACTTCGGGGCGAGCAGATCGTAGCCGCGCTCGACCGAGGAGAGGGCCTGGACCGCCAGTTCACGCAGCGAGGGACCTTGAGGGGAGAACACCGGCCAAGCGTACTTCGCGGGCGCCGCCAGACTTACCGTGTACGGGTAGGGTTCGGCGGGAGGGAGATCCATGACCCCAAGGACCGACGCCGAAGAGCTGACCGAGCAGCCGCGCGTTCCGCTGAGCCGCCGCCGGGTGCTGCGCGCGGCCGTGGGACTCGCCGACCGCGACGGCCTGGACTCGCTCACCATGCGCCGGCTCGCGCAGGAGCTCGGCGTCGAGGCGATGTCGCTGTACCACCACGTCGCCAACAAGGATGCCGTCCTCGACGGCGTCGTCGAGGTGATCCTTGGGGAGATCACGGCGGCGGCGGACGAGGTCGAGGCGCCGTCCCCGCGCGAGGACTGGCAGGCGGCGCTGCGCGCGCGGATCCTCGCCGCCCGGCAGGTCTTCCTGCGCCACCGCTGGGCCCCGCAGGTGCTCGAAACCCGTCCCACCACGAGCCCCGCCGTCATCGCCTACCTCGACGGCGTCGTCGCCATCCTCCGGGCGGGCGGGTTCCCGTTCGACCTGGCCCACCGTGCGCTGCACGTGCTCGGCAGCCGCGCCCTCGGGTTCACCCAGGAGCTGTTCCAGCCCGACGGCGCCCAGACGGCGGACGCTGCGGCCGCCGCGATGATGGAGCAGATGGCCGAGCGGTTCCCGAACATCGTCGGGATGCTGGCGGACGCCGTCCACGACGACCCGGACGGCACCCTGGGCTTCTGCGACGACCAGTTCGAATTCGAGTTCGCCCTGGACCTGATCCTGGACGGCCTGGAACGGCGCCGCGCCGCCCGCTCCTGATCCCCCGCTGGGCGAGCACCGCTTCAGGGCGACCCTTGACCCCCTTACGGCGTACGACTACCTTACGACGTATGACAGCCTTACGTCGTACGAAGGGGACGCCATGAAAGCCTGGACCTGGGACCGCTACGGTCCGCCCGACGTCCTGACCCTCAAGGACGTCGACGAACCCGGCATCGCCCGCGACGAGGTGCTCGTACGCGTCCGAGCGGCGTCCGTGAACCCCTACGACTGGCGCCTCACGGGAGCGGACCCGAAGCTGGCACGCCTCGAAGTCGGCCTGCGCCGTCCGAAGCCGGGCCTGGTCTGCGGCGCCGACCTCGCCGGCGTGGTCGAGCGGGTGGGCGACGAGGTGACCGGCCTGCGGCCCGGCGACGAGGTCTTCGGCGAGGTGCGGCTGGGCTCGTTCGCCGAGGCCGTCGCGGTCCCGCAGGACAGGCTGGCCGTCAAGCCCGTCCGGCTCACCTTCGAACAGGCCGCGTCGGTCTCGATGGCCGCGCACACCGCCCTGCAAGGGCTCCGCGACACGGGCAGGATCGCCGCCGGCCAGCGGGTCCTGGTCAACGGCGCCTCCGGCGGCATCGGCACGTTCGCCGTCCAGCTTGCCAAAGCCTTCGACACCGAGGTCACCGGCGTGTGCAGCACCCGCAACGCCGACCTGGTCCGCTCCCTGGGCGCCGACGACGTCGTCGACTACACCCGCGAAGACTTCACCCAACGTGAGGGACGCTACGACCTGCTCATCGACATCGTGGGCGACCGCTCCCTGGCGAAGCTGCGGCGCCCCCTGACCCGCCGCGGAACCCTCGTGATCGTCGGCGGCATCTCCGCCCGCGGCGGCCTCCTCGGCCCGGCCGCACAGGTGCTCCGCGGCACCCTGGCCGCCCCCTTCGTCAGCCAGCGCATCGCCACCGTCAGCTGGAAGCCGAACTCCGCAGACCTGCGGTTCCTGGCCGAACTAATGGAAAAGCAACAAGTCACCCCCGTGATCGACCGCACCTACCCCTTCACCGAAATCCCCGAGGCCCTCCACTACCTCAAACGCGGCCACGCCCAAGGCAAGGTCGCCATCACCATGCGGCCGTAGCCCCGCGGCCGGCTAGCGGGTTGCGGGGACGTCGGCTAGGAACATCGCGACGATGTCGTCGATGACCGCTGGGCTTGCCTGCCCGGGGGTGACCTCGGGGACGATGTCGTCCGGGCCGCGGCGGAGGTCGAGCCAGCCGAGGTAGGTCGCGTAGCCGATCACGGCGCGGCGGCGCGCGGCGTCCGGGGCCAGCCGCAGCTCCCGGTAGATCGCGCTGATGTAGTCGACGCGCTGGGCGGTGACCCGGCGCAGGACCGGCATGACCACCGGGTGATCGGCGTGCGCCATGAGCGCGGGCTGCAGCCCCGGGACCGACTCGCCGCCGAACGCGCCGCGTACCAGCCGCACGAGCCGCTCGGCCGGATCGCCGACGTCGCCCAGGTCGCCGATGATCCCCGCCGTGGACCGCTCCCACTGCTCAAGCGCCGCCTTGAGCAGGGCGTCCCGGTCGGCGAAGTGCCAGTAGAAGCTGCCGCGGGTCACGCCGAGGTCGCGGGCGAGCGCGTCCACGCGGACCGCGCCCACGCCCCCCTCGGCCAGCGCCCGCAGTGCCGCGCGCGTCCAGTCCTGTGGTGCGAGCCGAACCCTTGACATGTCCGTACACTACTGTACGGTCGTTCCATACAGGGGTGGGGGTCACGCCCGCCATGCGCGCGGTGGGCATCGGTGCGCCGGGCCCGGCACACCTGTCACGGCAGATGATGGCGGAGGTGGCGGCGGGACGACCCGGCGGTGCGCCCGAGCTGAGCGTGGCCACGCCGATCCCGGACCTGGTGGACGCCCTCAACGGCCGCCGGCCCGACGCGATCTCCACCTTCCCGAGCACCGCCGCGCTCCTGGCCGAGGAGCAGCTCGCCGGACGGCTCCGCATCGCCCCGGCCATCGTCGCCGTCGGCGCCGAAGTCATCACCGAGGACATGCGCCGGCGCATCCGCGCCGCCTGGAACCTTGAGCCGCAGCAGGCCTACCTGACGGGGGAGGCGCCACTGATCGCCTCGTCCTGCGGCGGCCAGGACGGCATGCGCCTGTGGGAGGACCTGGTCCTGGTGGAAGTGGTCGACGAGAACGACCGGCCCGTCGCCGCCGGCGTCCGCGGGCACAAGGTACTGATCACCAACCTGGTCAACCACGTCCAGCCGCTCATCCGCTATGAGTTGACCGACATGGTCACCCTGGCCCCCGACCACTCCGGCGACTCCGTCCGACGGCTCTCGTCCGTCGAAGGACGCAGCGACGACATCATCACTTTGCCGACTCCGAGCGGGGGCGAAATCGCCGTCCAGCCGGTTTTGCTGCGGACACCGTTCACCGCCTTCCCCGAGGTGACGCAGTACCAGGTCACCTACGACGGCAGCGAACTGGCCGGCCGCATCGTCCTCCGCGAGGACTCGCCCCCCGACACGGCCGACCGCCTGCGCGCCACCCTGACCCGCGAACTCCGGAAGGCCGGCGCCATCCCACCTCCCATCACCATCACCCCCACCCAAAGAATCGACCGCGAACCAGGCCACGCCGCCAAGTTCAAACTGATCAGGACCATCCCCCAATAGCCGCACACCGTGCGGTTCGCCGAGGTCGGGTACATTGCGCGTCGTGCCCGACACGCGCTTGGATCTCGACCGAATCCGTGCGGCTCGCCGCGTGATAGACCCGGTGTTCCTGGACACTCCGCTGTTCCGGTGCGAGGCCCTGGGACGGGCGCTCGGCTGTGCGGTGAGCATCAAGCTGGAGACGGCGAACCCGGTCCGCAGCTTCAAGGGCCGGGGCACCGAGCTGGTCGCGAGCGGTCTGAGCGAGCAGGGCCGGACGGCCGCGGTGTGCGCCAGCGCCGGCAACCTCGGCTGGGCGCTGGGCTGGTCGGGGCGTCGCCGCGGCCTCGAAACGACGGTCGTGGCATCGCGCCGGGCACCGGCCGCCAAACTCGATCGGATCCGCGCCCTGGGCGCGGTGCTGGAACTGGTCGACGGCGACTTCGACATGGCCCGGGAACGGGCGGCGAGCATGGCGCGGCAGCGCGGCGTCCGGCTGGTCGAGGACAGCCTGGACATCGAAACCTGCGAGGGCGCCGCGACCATCGGCCTCGAACTGACGCGGCGGCCGCCCGACTTCGACACCGTCCTTATCGCTCTGGGAGGCGGCGCCATGGCCACCGGCGTGGGCCACGTCCTGAAGTCCCTGGCACCCGAGGTCGAGGTCATCTGCGTGCAGCCCCACGGGGCACCGGCGATGACCCGCTCCTGGCACGAGCGCCGAGTCGTCACCACCGACTCCACCGACACCATCGCCGACGGCGTCGCCGGCCGGCACCCCATCCCCGCCGTCCTGGACGACCTCCTGAAGGTGGCCGACGACGCCGTCCTGGTGCAGGAGGCGTCCATCGTCACCGGCATGCGGATGCTCATGGAACATGCCGGCCTGATCGTCGAACCCTCGGCCGCCCTTGGCGTCGCCGCCGTCCTGGAAGACCCCGGGCGCTTCGCCGGCCGCCACCTGGTCACCATCATCTGCGGCAGCAACGTCAACCTGGACGACTACCACCGCTGGGGCGCCGGCCGGCCGGCAACCTCGCCGTAGCCTCCAGCGCGTCACCCGATCGCCGATTGCGATTCCGGGTGACGCCGTCCGGCGGCGGAGGTTTCCGCGGCGGCCTCGTCGGTGAGGAAGCCGCCGGACTGGTGGTGCCAGAGACGGGCATAAGGCCCCTCGGACTGGAGCAGCTCCCGGTGGGAGCCCTCTTCCAGGACGCGGCCGCGGTCGAGGACGATCAGCCGGTCCATGCGGACGACCGTGCTCAGGCGGTGCGCGACGACCAGCGCGGTGCGGTCGCGCATCAGGTGCCATAGGGCCTCCTGGACGAGGAGCTCGCTCTCGGAGTCCAGCGCGCTGGTCGCCTCGTCCAACAGCAGGATCGGGGCGTCCCGGAGAATGGCGCGGGCGAGGGCGACGCGCTGCCGCTGACCGCCGGAGAGCTTGACGCCCCGCTCGCCGACCAGCGTGCCGAACCCGTCCGGAAGGCTCTCGACGAACTCGGTGACGTGCGCCGCCCGCGCGGCGGCGAGGATCTCGGCCTCGGTGGCGCCCGGCCGCGCGAGGGCGATGTTGTCGCGTACCGACCGGTGGAACATCGCGGGTTCCTGCGGGACGTACGCGATCAGGCCGCGCAGGTCGCGCTGGCGCAGCCGCGCGATGTCCTGGCCGCCGACGAGGATCCGGCCGCCGTCGACGTCCATGAGACGCAGCAGCAGCCGGGTGAGCGTGGTCTTGCCGCCACCGGACCGGCCCACCAGGCCGACCTTGGTGCCGCTCGGGATCTCCAGGTCCAGCCCCTCGAACAGGGGCGGGCCGGCGCCGTGCGCGAAGAGCACCCGCTCGAAGCGGACCGCCGCGTCGGCCGGACGCAGCGGCTGCGGGTCGGGCGGGTCCACGACGGTCGGCGGCGTCAGCAGCAGCTCGGTGAACTGCGCGCTCTCGGTGAGCGTGCTCTCCATCCGCCGGTAGATCTGGTTGAACTCGAACATGATCCGAGTCGCGTTGGTGTAGTAGGAGAATGTCACCACGATGGCCTCGACCCCGAGTCCGCCGCGCAGGGCCACCGCGACGAGCAGGCCCAGAGCGCTGGTCAGGATCGACATCGGCGCGACGATCGTGTCGACCCGCAGGTTGGCGTAGTCCCAGGAGCGCAGCGACAGGCGGTGCTGCTCGACGACCCGGCTGCGGAACTCGGCGGCCTCCCGCTCCTCGGCGGCGAACGCGCGGACCGTCTCCATGTTGCCGACCACGTCGGCGACGTGGCCCGACACCCGCACCTTGGCCGCCTCGCGCTCGTCCACCAGCGCCTGCCGGCGGCGGATGAGCGGGGTGACGAGGAAGCCGGTGAAGACGATCAGCCCCATGAGGACGACGACCAGAAGCGGGTGGTACCGCCATAGGATCACCGAGGCGAAGGACAACGGGATCACGTTGGCCACGACCGAGAAAGTGAGGGTGTCGGCGAAGTTCTCGAACCCGCCGGAGAAGCTCAGTATCCGTTTGGTCAGCGAACCGGCGAAGTTGTTGTGGAAGAACGCGGTGTCCTTGGCGAGTAACTGGTCCATGCCGGTGATGCCGAGCCATTCGATGCCCCGGCCGTTCGTCCGGTTGAGAAAGTGCAGCCCTACCCGCCACAGCGCCTCGCCCACCAGCATCAGGCCGGCGAAGCCGAGCACGTAGGGCAGGAGCGCGGCGAGATCACTTTCCCCGCCGTCGGCCAGGTGCCCCACCAGAGCGGCCACGACCAGTGGTGTCAGGTAGAACACGCAGGTGTTCCCCAGTGCTGGAAGACTGAACGCCGGAAGCGAGATCCGCCACTGGCGGCGCAGCACATCGCAGTAATAGCGCAGGGCCAGCAGAACCGCTCGCTGCCGGACCGACTGGCCGTTCCTGGAGGCACCCCGTACTCCTAGCAAAGCCACCCGCCCCTTCACACCGCCGCCCTCCTATGCTGCCTCAGGCCGACCTGGCAAAGCGAACGTATTTCCCTGTCGCCCAGGTCAACCGAAGCGCACTAAAAGGCGGCGGAGTGCGGAACCCCTGATCAGCCCGCCGAGCTGGACGGGCCCGCTGACCACGGTGCTTAATGGCGCGCGAATGGCACGGCGACCAAACGGCGACCTGGGGCGGACGCCGCACGGGCTCGTTCGGCGGACTGCCCGCAGCCGCGTGCGCTCACGCGCCTCCACCGCCCGGCACGCCGGGGCGTCCCGCTCCGTCCGCGCCCGCGCGCGGCTCAAGCCGGGGGTGTCCGTTGACATCGGCGGCGTCCTCGACCGGGCACGCACCGGAGGCGTCGCCGTCGAGGACCTGGCCGCCTACTGCGCCGCGGACCGTCCGCAAGCGGGCCTGGTGTTCGGTTGCGGCGCCATCCGCGGCCGAACAGACCCCCGGGCCCTCCGTCTCCTCGCCCGCGGCTTCCAGGACGAGGGCATCGCGAAGTGATCAACGCCGTTCTGCGGGGACTCCGGAGGGGAGCCCTGACGTGCCCCGCCCGTCCGCTGCGGGAACGCCAGGTGGCCGCGTGGGGCCCTCCGGGTACGGGCGGGCGGCGCGGGCCTCGCTCAGCGCCGTCGCCCACCAGGCCAGCTGGTCCAGCAGCACTTTCGCCGCCGCGTCCGGCCTCTCGGGGTCCGAGAGCACACCGGTGTCGTCGAACCGCTCCGAGTGGTGGTCGAAGCTGACCGAGTCGCGTACCGTCGCCGCGTGCAGCTCCGCGAAGACCGGCCGGAGCTGCTCGGTCGCGCGCAGGCCACCGCCGCGGCTGCCGTAGGAGACGAACCCCACCGGCTTGGCCTGCCACTCGGTGAAGTGCCAGTCGATCAGAAGCTTGAGCGCCGCCGGGAAGCTGTGGTTGTACTCCGGTGTGACGACGACGAACGCGTCCGCCGCCGCGAGCCGCCCGGCCAGCGCCCGCTGCTCCGCCGGGCGTGACGCGACGTCCCGCAGCGCGGCCCCGCTGGGCGGCAGCGCGGGCGGCAGTACCGCGTCCGCGATGTCGAGCACGTCGATCTCGAACCGGTCGTGCTCGGCGGCCCGGTCGGCGAACCACCGTGCGATCCGCGGTCCGTACCGGCCCTGGCGGACGCTGCCGATGATGATCACAAGTTTCATGCCGCTACTCCCTGGTCGACGGGGATCAACGCCAACGACCCTGGCCGCCGGGCGGCCGGGGAGGAACACCGTGCCGAGACGGGCACTGGCAGGGCGACGATGCGCCGCCGCCACCGCATTACGCTCGGCAGCGTGAGCGACAACGAGCTCGGCGCCTTCCTGCGCTCCCGCCGCGAGGCCATTCGGCCCTCGGACGTCGGACTGCCGCCCGGTACGCGGCGCCGCACCCCCGGCCTCCGCCGTGCCGAGGTGTCGACGCTGGCCGGAGTCAGCGTCGAGTACCTGGCCCGCCTGGAACAGGGCCGGGACCGGCGTCCCTCACGCCAGGTCCTCCGCGCGCTCGTGGACGCGCTGCGCCTCTCGGTGGACGACCAGCTCCAGCTCCGCCGGCTGGTGAAGGCCGCCCGGGGCATGCGGCTCCCCGTCGTCGAACCGCCGCGCTCCGATGTCCGCGCGACCGTCCGGATGCTGCTGGAACGCCTCGAACCCGCGCCTGCCGTGGTGGTCAACCGGCTGACCGACGTCCTCGCCCACACCGACGGGTTCGCCCGGCTGATGGAACCGGTCGGCCTCCTCGACCAGCCCTCCGCCAACCTCGTCCGTTTCGCGCTCACCGACCCCCGTGCCCGCACCGCCTACCCGGACTGGGCGACGATCGCCGACGCCAGGGTCGCGGCCCTGGGCCTCGCGGCGAACTGGCCCGACCCGCACCTGAACCGCCTGGTCGACGAGCTGACCGCACTCGCCGGTACGGCGTTCACCAGCCGGGCGCACGGACTGCCGCCCGCGCCCCCGCGGACCGGCGTCGAAGAACTGCGCCACCCCGACGCCGGGGAGCTGCGGCTCGCAGTCGAGACGCTGACGCTGCCCGACCCTGACGACCAGCAGCTCATCGTCTACCTACCGGCGGACGAGACCACATCGACGCGTCTCGACGACCTACTCAGAACCGGCCCAACCCCCCTGCCAAGTCGACGGGAGAGAGGACCGGCGGCCTTGGTGCGAGACGCCACGGCGCGCCTGAGCGGCGAGCGCGAGCCGACGCGGTGAGGCGAGCGGTTCGTTCAAGACCCGGCTCCGTCGTACCGTCGAGACTGCGGGCATGAGCGAGGACGCTTTCACTCCTGCCCTGGGCCGTTTCGCGCCCACCAGGTTCTATGACCCCGTGATCGCGCTGACACGCGAGCGCCTGTGGCGGGCCCTGTGCGCTGACGGAGTCGCTGGACGCGGAATCGGTGGACACCGTCGTGTCCAGCCTCGTCCTCCACCAATGCCCGGTCGAGGTGAAACGGGCGGTGCTCGCGTCGATGTACGCGGTGCTGCGTCCGGGCGGGAAGCTGGTCATCGCCGACTACGGGCGGCAGCGCACGAGGCTGATGCGACTCGCGTTCCGGACCGTCCAGCTCGCGGACGGTAAGGAGGACACCCAGCCCAACGCCGACGGCGCCCTGCCGAGGCTGATGTCCGGCGCCGGGTTCCGCGGCGTCCGCGAGACGGAGGCGGTGCCCACGGTCACCGGCTCGATCTCCGTCTACGTCGCACGCCGTGAATGACCGCGCAGGGCCGGCAGCACGGCCGCGGGCGTGAGGCCCATCATCTCGCGCATCCGCCGGGTGAGATGCGCCTGGTCGGCGAAGCCCGCGGCGACCGCCGCGGCCGCCGGCGACTGCCCCGCCCGCATGCTGCGGCATGACGGTGGAGAGCGCTGGCGCCCACCGGCCCTCGGTACATCCCATAACCCCCGCCAACGGCGAACCGAGGCACCAACTCCGGCCCGGCGTTCATTCCGCCGATCCTGCCAGCGGGTGGCGCTGCCGCGGGTCAGGCGGGGTTGAGTTCGGTGGTGGACGGGCCCGGGGCGGGGAG